>NZ_JAUMTJ010000007.1:0-193344 GCF_032654765.1 Bradyrhizobium sp. 33ap4
ACGCTCAGGGCCATCAACAAAACCATGAAAGGTCGCACCGAGCTTCAGAAAAACCACCATCGCCCCAACACTCTTGCTTGGGCGGCATGGATCATCGCAAAACTCGGCGGATGGACCGGCTACGCCTCCCACCGTCCACCTGGACCAATCACCTTCCACACCGGAATGGCCCGCTTCCAAATCCTCGCAAATGGCCCGACAAACGTGTAGATGCACTAGTGCTTTCGCAGGGACGACGAATTACTTGTGGCTTGCACCTGCTCTCGATGGCAGCAAGTTCAAACTTGGAAACCGGAGACAGTCATGGTTTCTCTGATCAAGCCAGGCGCAAGTCTGCTGCAGGTCGACGGTCCCGTGATCGAGACCGCGCGGCTCATCCTGCGGCCGTGGCGCGCATCGGATATTACTGCGAACACGCGGATGCTGTCCGATCCCGAGACGGCGCGCTTCATCACGCCGGATCACCAGCCGGTCACGTCTGAGCTGAAGGGCTCGCGCAATGCCGCCGTCATCTCGGGCCACTGGGCGCTGCACGGCTTCGGCATGTTCGCGGTGGAGGAGAAATCTTCCAGCCGCTACATCGGCCGCGTCGGCCCGTATTATCCGCCGGAATGGCCCGGCTTCGAGGTCGGCTGGGGCATCGCCAAAGAGCATCGCGGCAAGGGCTATGCGGTGGAAGCGGCGCGTGCCGCGATCGACTTTGTGTTCGCGAACTTCACGGTCGACCGCATTATCCATTGCATCGATCCGGCCAACGCAGCTTCCCAGGCCGTGGCGCGGCGGCTAGGTGCCGTGAATGAGGGGCCGGGCCAGCTCGAGGGTGATGTCGTCGACATCTGGGGGACGTCGCGTCAACGCTGGCAGCGCGAGCCATCTTGAAAAACCACGTCCGACCGACGATTGTCCGGCGATGACATCGGCTGCTTCACATTGGCCTGCACTTGAACTCTGCCTGCGCAGCGCCAGCGTGGCGCTGCTGCTGGTGCTTGCCGCCTTGCTGCTGACTGATTTTCGTAAGGCGCTTTCCGGGCGCCTTGCGGCCGCTTTCGCGCTCGGTTCGGCCGCGCATGCGGTGACCGCGTCGATCGGTGCCGGGCCGCCGGTCTCGGACTGGCATGCGCCACTGATCGCGCTCTCGACCGGCGATATCGTGGTGTTCTGGCTGTTCACGCGCGCGCTGTTCGATGACGCGTTTCAGCTGCGCTGGTGGCACGGCCTGATCTGGGCCGCGGTCGTGGCCTACAGCTTCGTCAATTGCATGTGGATTGCACCCGCCGGTCACGCGCGGATCGCGATCATCATGGTCAATTCGCTCACGCTCGTCTTCGTTGCGCTCGCGGTGGCGCAAACCATCGGATCGTGGTCGGCGGATCTGGTCGAGCGTCGCCGACGTGTCCGCGTCTTCATCGTCGCCGCCTCTGCGCTGTACGGCGGAATGAACGCGCTGCTGCAGATTGCCTATGCCGGCAGCCGCGTGACCGTGGAATGGGCCAACCTGGTGAACGCGGCCGTGCTCACCGCCATCGTGGCCGCAATCACCTGGGCGATGATGCGCGTCGACGGCGCCGACCTGTTCACGGTGCCGGCGGAGGCCGTCGTGCCGACGAAGCCGGCCGCGGCCGAGGAGGCGGCCGACCGCAAGCTGATCGATGCCCTGATGCGGCTGATGGCGGACGAGCGGATCTACCGCCATGACAATCGTCACCATCGGCGCGCTGGCGACCCGGTTGAAAATCCCTGAATATCGTCTCCGACGGCTGATCAACCAGCGGCTCGGCTACCGCAACTTCAATGTCTTCTTGAACAACCACCGGATCGAGGAGGCCAAGGCGGCGCTCGCCGATCCCTCCCAAGCCGAAGTCCCGGTCATCACCATCGCCATGGACGCCGGCTTCCAGTCGCTCGGCCCCTTCAACCGCGCCTTCAAGGCGACGACCGGCGTGACCCCGACAGAGTACCGGAAGCTGAAGGCAAGCGCGGTGTAGATGTCCTGCTTGCGGCGGATACCGCTGCACCCTCTCCCCTTGTGGGAGAGGGTGGATTCGATGCGGTAGCATCGAAGCCGGGTGAGGGGTTTGTCTCCTCGGATAGAGAGAGACCCCTCATCCGTCGCGGACTTCGGCCGCGCCACCTAAGAGGCGTCGCGATTACAGGCCCTTGTAATCGCTGTAGAATTCCAGAATCGACCAGTCGCCTCCAATCCTCGACCAGCCCGATTTCCAAATCCGGCGAGCGCTCTCTCGTCCCCGGCGGCCCGATCCGGCCACGCGCCCGTTGCGCCATGCCGGAGGATCCCGTGACCCGTCGAAAGCTCTTTCTCATTCTCGCCGCCACCACCGCCTTCGGTGCGTTGGCGCTGTCCGCCGCCCGCGCCCGCGATGTGCCTGAGGTCGCGACCGGCTTTGTCGCCAACGTGATCTGCTCGGAGACCTTCGTCAGCGGGCTCGACCCCAGGCGAAACCTGACCGAGACCACTGACGCGATGCCGGGGGCCGGCCTGATCACTTGGGCGATGGACACCGAGGTCGACCTCGACCGCAAGGACGTCACCGTGACGCTGTTCGGGCTTGGCCGCAGCCATGCGGTCTATCGCGAGGGCATGGGCTGCACGCTCGAACATGACGAGACGCTGGGCGAGACTGCGTTGCCGCCTTTGAGGCCGCAGGCCGCGCTGCTGCCCGAGATCGCCGGCCCCGCGCTCGTCGCGCCGCAAACCCCGCAGCTTGCGGCTGCGCTCGACCGCGCCTTTGCCGAGCCGGCCGAGCCGGCCGAGCCGCCGTTCCGCCGCACCCGCGCTGTCGTCGTGATGAAGGACGGCCGCATCGTCGCCGAGCGCTACGCCGCCGGCGTTGGCACCGACACGCCGCTGCTCGGTTTCTCCGCGACCAAATCGGTGATCTCGGCGCTGATCGGAATCCTGGTGCGCGAGGGCAGGCTGACGCGCGACCAGCCGGTCCCAATCGCGGCCTGGCGGAATCCTGACGATCCGCGCCACGCGATCACGGTCGACGAGCTGTTGCGCCACACCGCGGGCCTCGCACTCGGCAGTTCGCTGCAGGCGTCGCTGGCATCCGTGCTCGAGCCGGTCAACCGCATGAAGTTCATGGAATCGGATATGGCCGCCTTCGCCGAGAGCGCTCCGCTGGAGAGCGCGCCCGGCCGGGTCTGGAACTATCACGACGGCAACTACCTGATCCTCTCGCACCTGATCCGCAACGCCGCCGGCGGGCATGCGACTGATGTGATGCGCTTCGCGCGTGAGGAGCTGTTCGGACCGCTCGGCATGCGCAATGTCGTGATGCAGTTCGATGCTGCGGGCACGCCGGAAGGATCGGGCGCGATGATGGCGAGCGCGCGCGACTGGGCGCGCTTGGGTCAGCTCTATCTCAATAACGGCGTGGCCGGCGGCAAGCGTATCCTGCCCGAGGGCTGGGTGAAATACTCGGCATCGCCGACGCCGAATGCCTTGGTCGGCTATGGCGCGGGCTTCTGGACCAATCTCGGCGACAGCTTTGGCGCTCGCTTCCGTGTCGAGCACGGCTGGCCGCGCGATGCCTTCTTCGCCAAGGGCACGATCGGGCAATATGTGATTATCGTGCCGTCGCAGCACCTCGTCATCGTCCGCCTCGGCCGCTCGCCGAACATGCCGCCCGAGGCGGACGGCGTGTTCGATCTGGTCCGTGACGTCGTCACAGCGACGTCTGCAAGTGCGCGGCTCGCGGGCGGCAATTGACCGGCATGTCACACAACACCCGCGCGATCGTGAATTGAATCTCGGCCTCCGGAATTTTCTGATGCTGTGGCGCATCTCGCGAGGAGGCGCGCCATAGTTTCTTGAAGCACGCGTCAACCGGAGACCATCATGCCGAAAGCCTACTGGATCGTGCACGTCACGGTTCACGATGAAGCGCGCTATCCCGAATATCTCGCCGCCGCGATGCCGGTGTTCGAAAAGTACGGCGCCAATTTCATCGTGCGCAACGGCCCCTATGACGTGATGGAAGGCGCAACGCGCCAGCGCAACTTCGTCATCGAATTCAGGGACCGCGCCACTGCGATGGAATGCTACACCTGCCCGGAATATCAGGCCGCGAAGGTGATCCGGCAGAAATATTCAGAGGGGGATTTTGTGATTATCGATGGAGCGGAGTAGGACGCGCCGTCATTCCAGGGCATGCGAAGCATGAGCCCGGAATCCATTTCGCCACGCGGGCGATGACACCGCGCTGTTTGACTTCTTGAATTACGACGCATCCCCGCCGTCGTCGTCCCGGCGAAGGCCGGGACCCATTACCCCAATGAGACTTGTTGCGCGACGCTGGGGCCACGATCCCCTTCATGATCAAATGCGGTGGTTATCGGTCCTGGCTTTCGCCAGGACGACAGCTGTGGGCGTGGCGTGCAGCCTGCGCCTCGACGGCCTGCTTACTGCCTTCCCAGCTGCGTCGCCTTCTCCACGCGATCGAAGCGCTCCAGCGTCAGGATGGCGTCGGCGAGCTGGTCGGCGCGCTTGTCGAGCACCGGGCGAGCCAGCGTCAGGAATTTCTGCTGCATCGCCTTTGCGTCGGGGAACGAGGTCGGCTCGCCGGAGGGATCGGCATAGAGGCGCTCATGGGTGCCGTCATCTGTCGTGATCGAGACGCGGGCGCCGAACGGATGGGTGCGGCCGACCTCGAGCCGGTCGTCCTGCACCACGTCGAACTTGTCGGCGAGCGCGTCGATGGCCTTGTCGCCCAGCCGGTCGTAATCGTCCCAGCCGAAATGGCCCTGGTCGAGCGCGATCGCGCCGGTGAAGAACATCGAGAACTGGCCGCCGACCACCGAGGTCGGGTGGCGCTTGGTGGCGGCGTCGCCGGTCAGCGTGATGCCGTTGCGGTGCAGACCGATTTCGACCTTCCTGATCTGGTCCGGCGTCAGATTGTGCTCGCGCCGCATCGCGATCAGCGCGTCGATCGCGGCGTGGGTGTAGCGGCAGCTCGGATACGGCTTCACGCCGATCTTCAGCGTCTCATAGGTGTGGCCCAAGTCCGCCACCGCCTTGTCCGGATGCGCATCGTCGCTGTAGCCGACCAGCAGGCCGTGCTTGCCTTCGACCGACTCGCTCGAGCCGATGAAGTCGTTGCGCGCCAGGGTCGCGGCGATCACGCCGTTCATCGCGGCGGCACCGACCTGGTAGCGCTTGTTCCAGGCGCCGTTGACCAAAAATTGCAGCGAGCCCGCGGCCTGGCTGCCGGAGACGCCGAACGCGGAAACGATCTGCTCCTTCGACAGGCCGAACAGCTTGGCCGCCGCCGCGGCAGCGCCATAGGTGCCGGCGGTCGCGGTCGGATGGAAGCCGCGGGCGTAATGCGAGGTCGGGTCGAGTGCGTTGCCGAGCCGGCAGCACACTTCATAGCCGGCGACGATCGCGGTCAGCACGTCGCGGCCGGAGGCGCCGACCATCTCGCCGACCGCAAACGCGGCGGGCACCACCGGTGCGCTCGGATGCAGCGAGGAATCGGCATGGGTGTCGTCGAAGTCGAGCGAATGGCCGAGCGCGCCGTTGAGCAGCGCCGCGACCGCCGGGGTCCAGGTCTTGGTGTCGCCGAATACGGTGGCCTCGCCCTTGCCGTCGAGCGCCAGCGCCTCCAGCATCTTCATCAGCGACGGCGTCGATTCCGCATCGCGCCGGGCGCGGATGGTGCTGCCGAGGAAATCCAGCGTCAAAACCTTGGCGCGCTCCAGCACCTCCGGCGGAATGTCGGAATATTTCAGGTCGGCGACATAGGCGGCGAGCGTTGCGGTTTCGTGGGCCATCGTGTTTCCTCAATTTTGCGGCGCAGGGTAGGCGGGCAGGTCAGGCCTTTCAAGCCACCTTGCCGCCGCGGGCAGCTGCCATGCTCCAGATCGGTTAGCTTCAGGTCGGTTAGCTTCAAGTCATGTAACACGGGCCTTTCCTTTGATTGCGGATCACGGTGCATGAGGACCTTCGCAAAACGCATGTTCGACCAGCTCTGGGCTCGCAAGACGCAGCTGGCGCTGGCGGTCCGGATCGCGTCCGCCGGCGTGGCGGCCTATACCATCGCGCTGGCGCTCAACCTGATGCTGCCGCTCTGGGCGGTGCTGACCTCGCTGATCGTGACCCAGATGAGCGTCGGCCGCTCGCTGAAGGCCAGCCGCGACTACATGCTCGGCACTATCGGCGGCGCCGTCTATGGCGGCGCGATCGCGGTGTTGATCCCGCATTCCGGCGAGGGCAGCCTGCTGGCGCTGCTGGTGCTGGCGATCGTGCCGCTGGCCTTCATCGCCGCGCTCAATCCGAGCCTGAACTCGGCGACGGTGACGGCGGTGATCGTGTTGCTGCTGCCGACGATGCATCACTCCAACCCGCTGGACTCCGCGATCGACCGCGTCCTCGAGGTGACGGTCGGCGCGCTCACCGGGCTTCTGATCTCGTTCCTGGTGCTGCCGTCGCGCGCGATCAGCCAGATCAGGGTCAACGGATCGAAGCTGCTGGAACTGCTGTCGGCGGCGTTCGCCGAATTGCTCGCCGGCCTGACCCGCGGCCTCGACAACGACGCGCTGCACCGGATCCAGGACGGCATCGGCACCGCGGTGACCAATCTGCACGCGACCGGCCTCGAGGCCGAGCGCGAGCGCTCCATGCATCTGTCATCAGGACCGGACACCGGCCCGTTGCTACGGACAATCCAGCGGCTGCGGCACGACGTCGTGATGATCGGGCGGGCCTGCGTGGTGCCGCTGCCGGCCGATATCCAGGCGAGGCTGGCGCGCCCATTGGCAGACGTCAGCAAGGCGATCGTGACTTACATGGTGGCGGTCGCGACCGCTCTGCGCGCCGGCAGCGGCCCGGCCGACATGGCGCCGGTCGATGCGGCGCTGCACGCCTATAGCGAGGAGGTCGCCGCGGTGCGCAGGGATGGCCTGATCCGCGGCCTGCCGGTCGATGCCGCCGAGCGCTTCTACGCGCTCGGCTTCTCGCTCGACCAGATGCGGCAGAATCTCAACGACCTCAAGCGCTGCCACGGCAATTGGTGCACCAACGCCGACGCCTCCGAGAAGATCGTCGCCGACACGCCGGAGAAGAGCGCGGCTTGAGATCGAGTACTACTTCAGCGTCCGGCCTTGCGCAGCATCGCGGGCACGATCAGGCGATGGAACGGCAGGATCACCGCGAGATAGGCGCGCCCGAACCAGTTGTGGGTGAGCACCAGCGTGGTCGCGGTAATGCTGCGCACAGCTCCCGCGGAGGCGACGTCGACGACGAGCCGGAAGTCGAGATGCTTGTCGTTGAATCCCGCGACCAGCCGCTCCGGCGTCTCGCTGACCACCGGAAAGATGCCGATCATATCGCGTGTCGCGCCGTCGGCTGCGCCCGAGGTTTTCAGGCCAAGCGGCGCGACGATGAAATTACGCAGGGCAAGCAGCCATTCGATCCAGCGCGGCTGCCGCGCCACCATCGCCTCGGCGGCGTGCCGCGCATCGAGGTCGGGGCGCGCGGTCGCGATGCGGAACGCGTCGACGAACTGCGCGCCGGCGAGCAGCGCGGCGGAATCCACGTTCGGCGTGACCTCGTCGACCCTCATTTGCCCAGTCTGCGTGCCAGCAGGCGGAAACGCAAGACAAGGAGGGTCGCATAGACCGCCGTCCCGAGCGACAGCCCGATCCAGACACCGGCGGCGTCGAGCTTGACCCAGAAGGCGAGCGCGGAGGCCGACGCGAAGCCGATCAGCCAATAGCTGATGACGGCAAACAGCAGCGGCACCTGGGTGTCGTTCATGCCGCGCAGCGCGCCCGCGGTGGTGGTCTGGATGCCGTCGGCGATGAAGAAGGTCGCGCCAATCAACAGCAGCGCCGCGGTGAGCTGCGCGGTGGTATCGGAGGCCTCGCCGAGGAACAGCGCCGCGATCTCGAAGCGGGCCAGGATCACCGCGAACGTCATGATGCTCATGAAGATGCCGCTGAGCGCGATCGCGACAAAGCCGGCGCGCTGCACCGCGTCGGTATCGCGGCGGCCGACGGCCTGACCGACCCGCACGGTAGCGGCCATGCTGACGCCGAACGGCACCATGAACAGGATCGCCGCGATCTGCAGCGCGATCTGGTGCGCGGCCAGCGCCGTGGTGCTGATCAGCCCCATCAGCAGGCCGGCCGCGCCGAACAGGCCGTACTCCAGCAGGAAAGCGATCGAGATCGGCGCGCCGACGGCGACCAGCTTGCCCATCAGCGGCCAGTCGATGCGCCAGACGCGGCTGAATACGTGGTACTTGCGGAACGGGCGGCGGCGCGCCGCGAACCACACGCCGGCAAGGAAGGTGCCGAGATTGACGATCGTGGTCGCAAGCCCGGCGCCGAACATGCCGAGTTCGGGCATGCCCCATTTGCCGTAGAGCAACAGGTAGACCATCAGCGCATTGGCCGGGATCGCCGCGAGCGTGATCCATAGCACCGGCTCCGGCCGGTTCACCGCGCTCATGAAGCCGCGGAGCGCGATGAACCACAGCGCCGGCAGGATGCCCCAGGCGAGACCGAACAGATATTGCTGCGCCAGATGCGCGGTGGCCTGGGTCTGGCCGAGCATAAGCAGGATGCGCTCGCCCTGGAACGGCAGCGCCATCAGCGGCAGCACCATGAAGAAGCCGGCCCACAGGCCGACGCGGAGCGCGCGCCGCATCACGCGCGGGTTGCGCGCGCCGAACGCCTGCGCGGCCAGGGGCGAGACCGCCGACATCATGCCCATGCCAATGGTGAAGCTGACGAAATACACGGTGTGCGCCAGCGCCGCGGCGGCGACGTTTTCGCTGCCGAGCCGGCCGATGAAGGCGAGATCGGTCGTCATCATCGCGATCTGCCCGAGCTGCGTCAGCGCGAGCGGCACCGCGAGCTTCAGCGTTTCCGCGAGCTCGGCCGTGAACAGGTTGCGAGGGACGACAACGGCCGCGTTCGGCGCGGCCGGGTCGATCTTGTCGATGCAGGTCATGACGGCACGCTTAGCACGGCAAACCGGCCGGAAGGATGGCCAAGCTGCCGCAGGGAATCACGATCGCGCGGGAATCCGCTTGATCTTGGCGCCGAGGGCGTTGAGCCGCTCATCGATCCGCTCATAGCCGCGCTCGATCTGGTCGGCGTTGTTGATTGTGGAGGTGCCCTCGGCACACACCGCGGCCAGCAGCATCGCCATACCGGCCCGGATGTCGGGCGAGTTCATCGGCGCGCCGCGCAGCCGGCTGGGGCCGGCGACGATCGCGCGGTGCGGGTCGCACAGCACGATGCGGCCACCCATCGCGATCAGGTTGTCGACGAAGAACATCCGGGATTCGAACATCTTCTCGTGCATCAGGATGACACCGTCGCACTGCGTCGCGGTGACGATCGCGATCGACATCAGGTCGGCCGGGAAGGCCGGCCAGGGCTGGTCCTCAAGCTTCGGCACATGGCCGCCGAAATCGTCCTGGATCTTCATGGTCTGGCCGGACGGTACGACGAGGTCGTCGCCCTCGACGCCGCAGACGATGCCGAGCCGCTCAAAACCCATCCGGATCGAGCGCAGATGCTCGACGCCGGCGCGCGCGATGCGCAGCGGCGAGCGGGTCACCGCGGCGAGCCCGATCAACGATCCGACCTCGATATGGTCGGGCTGGATCGCGAAAGTCGTGCTGCCGAGCGTTGTCGGCCCGTGCACGATGATGGTGTTGGTGCCGACGCCTTCGATCCTGGCGCCGAGCGCGATCAGGAAATTGGCGAGGTCCTGCACATGCGGCTCGGAGGCCGCGTTGCGCAGATAGGTGGTGCCGCGGGCGGCGACCGCGGCGACCAGCGCGTTCTCCGTCGCGGTGACGCTGGGCTCGTCGAGGAACACGTCGGCGCCCTTCAGCCGCGTGGCGCGGAATTCGAGCCGGTGCGTCGCGGTGACGGTGGCGCCGAGCTGCTCGAAGGCCAGGAAGTGCGTGTCGAGCCGGCGGCGGCCGATCACGTCGCCGCCGGGCGGCGGCAGCGCGACCTCGCCGCAGCGGGCGAGCAGCGGGCCTGCGAGCAGAATCGAGGCGCGAATGCGCGCGCACAGCGCCGGATCGAGATCGGCGGCGCGGATCTCCCTGGCATGAATCTGCAGGGTGTTGCGTTCGGTCCATTCGGCGGTGGCGCCGACCGAGCGGCACAATTCGACCAGCGTTTCGGTGTCGCGGATGCGCGGCACGTTGGTCAGCGTGACCGGGTGCTCGGTGAGCAGTGCCGCGGCGATGATCGGCAGCGCGGAGTTCTTGTTGCCCGACGGCTCGATGGTGCCCGAAAGGCGGCGGCCGCCTTCGACGATGTATTGGATCGGCGGCACGCGGAATGTCCCCTAACGCATCATTCAGACTGGGCCATTGGAAATTCCGCAACGGAATCAACGGCCGTCCGGCACCGTAACACAACTGGCGGCGCAGCTTCCACACGAAAGGTAGCGCCGCGACGGCGCCGAAAAGCGCACACCCGCTTGGCCGTGCGCGGAACCTAGATGTCGATGGTTGCGCTGAGCGAATTGTCCTGGATGAACTCGCGGCGCGGCTCGACCACGTCGCCCATCAGCTTGGTGAAGATATCGTCGGCCTCGTCGACCTCCTTGATCTTCACCTGCAGCAGCGAGCGCGCCTCGGTGTCCAGCGTGGTCTCCCAGAGCTGCTCCGGGTTCATCTCGCCGAGACCTTTGTAGCGCTGCAGCGAGATGCCCTTGCGGGCGGCGTCGGTCACCGCCTCGAACAGGTCGATCGGGCCGTGGATGATCTGCTCGGCATCCTTGCGCCGCAGCTTGCCCGCGCGCACGTAGATCTCTTGCAGTTCGGTCGCATACTCATCGAGCTTGCGGGCGTCGGCCGAGCCGAGAAAGGCGTCGTCGATCACGGCGAATTCCCTGACCCCGCGCACGGTGCGTTCGAACTGGAACCCCTGGCCCTCCGTGAAGGTGCCGATCCAGCCGCGCTCGACTTCTTCGGCCACGGCGTCCAGCCGCTTGGCGATGTATTCGGCCGCCGAATTAGCGGTGGCGATATCGCTCGTGATCCTGGGATTGAGCACGCCCGCGATCGCGGCCTGCTCGATGACGGCGCGATTATAGCGGCTATGCAGGTTGCGCAGCACCGAGCGGATGACCCGGGCGTCTTCGACCAGCGACAGCAGATCACGGCCCGAGCGGTCGTCGCCGGAGGCCGGCTTGAAGACGCATTCGTCGAGTCCGGTCGAGATCAGGTAGTCCTCGAGGGCGCGCTCGTCCTTCAGGTATTGCTCGGACTTGCCGCGCGAGACCTTATAGAGCGGCGGCTGTGCGATATAGAGATAACCGCCATCGATGATCGAGCGCATCTGACGATAGAAGAAGGTCAGCAGCAGCGTGCGGATATGGGCGCCGTCGACGTCGGCGTCGGTCATCACGATGATCTTGTGATAGCGCAGCTTGTCGACCGAGAAATCGTCGCTGATGCCGGTGCCGAGCGCGGTGATCAGCGTGCCGATCTGCTCGGACGACAGCATCTTGTCGGGACGGACGCGCTCGACATTGAGGATCTTGCCGCGCAGCGGCAGCACCGCCTGGAATTCGCGGTTACGGCCCTGCTTGGCGCTGCCGCCTGCCGAGTCGCCCTCGACGATGAACAGTTCGGATTTGGCCGGGTCCTTCTCCTGGCAGTCGGCGAGCTTGCCGGGCAGCGAGGAGACGCTGAGCGGATTCTTGCGGGTCAGCTCGCGGGCCTTGCGCGCAGCCTCGCGGGCCGCGGCGGCCTGGATCACCTTGCCGACGATCTCCTTGGCTTCCTTCGGATTCTCCTCGAACCAGGCGGCCAGCGCCTCGTTCAGGACGTTCTCGACCACCGGTCGAACCTCCGAGGACACCAGCTTGTCCTTGGTCTGCGACGAGAATTTCGGATCGGGCACCTTCACCGACAGCACCGCGGTGAGGCCTTCGCGGCAATCGTCGCCGGTCAGCGCGATCTTTTCCTTCTTCGCATTGGCCTCGGCATAGCCGTTGACCTGGCGCGTCAGCGCGCCGCGGAAGCCGGCCAGATGGGTGCCGCCGTCGCGCTGCGGGATGTTGTTGGTGAAGCACAGCACGTTCTCGTGGTAGCTGTCGTTCCACCACAGCGCCGCCTCGACGCCGATGCCGTTGGCTTCCGAACGCACCATGATCGGTGCCGGCACGATCGCCTTCTTGTTGCGGTCGAGATATTTGACGAATTCCTCGACGCCGCCGGAATAGTGCATCTCCTCGCGCTTCTCGACCGCGTGACGCATGTCGGAGAGCACGATGTTGACGCCGGAATTGAGGAAGGCGAGCTCGCGCAGCCGGTGCTCGAGCGTCGCGAAATCATATTCGATGTTCTTGAAGGTCTCGACCGAGGCGAGGAAGGTGACCTCGGTGCCGCGCTTGCCTGGGGCATCGCCGACCACTTTGAGCGGCGCCACGGCATCGCCGTGCGCGAATTCGATGTAGTGCTCCTTGTCGTCGCGCCAAATCCGCAGCGCGAGCTTGCTGGAGAGCGCGTTGACGACGGAGACGCCGACGCCGTGCAGGCCGCCGGAAACCTTGTAGGAGTTCTGGTCGAATTTTCCGCCGGCGTGCAGTTGGGTCATGATGACCTCGGCTGCCGAGACGCCCTCTTCCTTGTGGATGCCGACCGGTATGCCGCGTCCGTCGTCGTACACGGTGACGGAATTGTCGGCGTTGAGGGTGACCAGGACGCGGCTGGCATGGCCCGCCAGCGCCTCGTCGATGGCGTTGTCGACGACCTCGTAGACCATGTGGTGCAGGCCGGAACCGTCGTCGGTGTCGCCGATATACATGCCGGGGCGCTTGCGGACGGCGTCGAGGCCCTTCAGCACCCGGATCGATTCCGCGCCATATTCGGCCGGAACGGGATGCTCAGATTCGGCAGGGGTCTGCCGGGCAGGTTCAGTCATGTGAGGCCTTCGAGGATATCCGAATCAGCTGCGCAATATGAGGCGCTGATTCCGCTATTTGTGCCATGAAAGAGGGGTTGCGCCTAGCGCAAAGTCTCCATCTACAAACTATTGAATAAATAGGATTTTTTAGGCCTGTTTCAAGGCTTTCAAAGGCGGATTCCGAGGGCTTTGAAAAGCCCGATTCGGTGGCGGATTCGGAGCCCCTATCGAGGCCGATTCTGCGCCGCCAGAAACATGATGAGACCAAGCTGAATTGGAGCGACTTCGGAGGTTCGCTTCTCCCCGCTGGGCAGGGCGAACCGGGGCGAGGGATGCTCGCGTAATTTCGGAATATTAGAATATTGTTCCTGAGTTGCCCGACGTGTCAAGCCGCTTGGTCGAACGCCTGCCGCCGCTGGCCACTTTGCATGGGGTTGTTTTCGATATTTTGGCAATGCGCTCTGCGACGGCGCCATCGCTTCAGATTGCCCTAGACTAGCCAATCAGCCGCGCCGCGTGGCGCGGCCGGATTCGACGTCGAAAATCTCTCCTCGCGGGCCGATATCGACGAACGCCGCGGGATCGGCGCCGGTCATCCAGACCTGCGCGCCGAGCTTGGCGAGCTCGTCGAACAGCGCCTTGCGGCGGTTCGGATCGAGATGGGCGACGACCTCGTCGAGCAGCAGCAGCGGCACGATGCCGGTCATCTCCGCGACCATCGTGGCGTGCGCCAGCACCAGCCCGATCAAGAGCGCCTTCTGCTCGCCGGTCGAGGCGTCACGCGCCGGCATGTTCTTCGGCGCGTAGACCACCTGCAGATCGGTCAGATGCGGGCCGTCGAGCGTGCGCCCGGCGGCGGCATCGCGCGGCCGGCTGGCGCGCAGGATCTCGCGGTAGCGGTCCTCCACCGCCGTTGCAGGCTCCTGCAGCAGCGCATTCTCCATCCAGCCGTCGAGCATGATCTCGGCGGAGGGGAAGGCCGAGGCCGCGCCGCGCTCGCGCAGCATCACGGCGAGCTTGGCGGCGGTCTGGCCGCGTGATGCGGCGACCGCGACCGCAAGCTCGGCGGTCTCGCGCTCGATCGCATCACACCAATGGTCGTCATAGTTGCGCACCTCGAGCAGCCGGTTGCGCGAGCGCAGCGATCGCTCCAGCGCGGAGACGCGGCTGGAATGCTCGGAATCGATCGCCAGCACCAGGCGGTCGAAGAAGCGCCGCCGTTCCGAGGCGGCGCCCATGAACAGGCCGTCCATCGCCGGCGTCAGCCACACGATGCGCAGATGATCGCCGAACGCGGTTGCGGACCCCACCGGTTCGCGGTCGATGCGGCAGCGCCTCGCGCTGCCGGCGTCGCCGGTCGGCGGATCGATACCGGTGCCGAGCGTCGCAAGGCCGAGCGCGCCCTCGACTTCGGCGGAGACCGCCCAGGAGCCGTCGCCCTGGTTGTCGGCGATGTCCTCCAGCGTCGCGCGGCGCAGGCCGCGGCCCGGCGACAGGAACGAGACCGCTTCCATGCAATTGGTCTTGCCGGCGCCGTTCGGCCCCACCAGCACCACCATGTCGCCGGCGACCTGCAGCGTCGCCGTCCGGTAATTGCGGAAATGCGTCAGCGACAGGCGGTGAATGCGGGACGGGGTCATGTTACCTTGTCATTGCCGGGCTTGACCCGGCAATCCATCGTCCGCGTCAGCGGACAATTTCATCATATAAGTCTCTCCAGTCGGGATTGCCGGCAACGATCAGATCGATCTTCCACTCACGCGACCAGTGCTTGATATTCTTCTCGCGCTGAAGTGCGGCGGCAATCGTCTCGTGTGCCTCAAAATAGACGAGCGTCTTGATGCCGTACTTCTTGGTAAAGCCCTCGGCCAGACCTTCGCGATGCTCGTAGACGCGCTGGACCAGATTATTGGTTACACCGACGTAAAGGGTTCCACCGGGCTTGCTGGCGAGGATGTACACCCAATAGGTCATCTCTTGCTCGATGGATGGCCGGGTCAAGCCCGGCCATGACGAGAAGGAGGAATCACACCCGCATCGGCATCAGCACGTAGAGCGCGCCCTTGCTGTCGCGGTCCTGCACAAGGGTCGGCGAGCCGGGATCGGCGAGCTTCAGCACTGCGACCTCACCCTCGATCTGGGCGGCGATGTCGAGTAGATAGCGCGAGTTGAAGCCGATATCGAGCGCGTCGGAGGCGTACTCGACCTCGAGCTCCTCGGTGGCGCTGCCGGAATCCGGGTTGGTGACCGAGAGCACCAGCTTGCCCGCGGACAGTGCGAGCTTCACCGCGCGGCCGCGTTCGCTGGAAATCGTCGAGACGCGGTCGACGGCGGCCTCGAAATCCTTCTTGTCGACGACGAGTTCCTTATCGTTGTTCTGCGGAATGACGCGGCCGTAGTCCGGGAAGGTGCCGTCGATCAGCTTCGAGGTCAGCACCACATTGCCGAGCGTAAAGCGGATCTTGCCGTCCGACAGCTCGATCGAGATCTCGGCGTCGTCGCCCTCGATCAGCCGCTGCACCTCGCCGACGGTCTTGCGCGGGACGATCACGCCGGGCATGCCGGTTGCGCCCTTGGGCAGCGCGAGGTCGATCTGCGCCAGCCGGTGACCGTCGGTCGCAACGCCGCGCAGGGTCGCCGCCTTGGCGCTGCCGGCCGCGTGCAGATAGATGCCGTTGAGGTAGTAGCGGGTCTCTTCGGTCGAGATCGCGAACTGCGTGCGGTCGATCAGGCGCTTGATGTCGGACGCCGGCAGTGAGAACGAATGCGTCATGTCGCCGGCGGCAAGGCCCGGGAAGTCGCTCTCGGGCAGCGTCTGCAGCGTGAAGCGCGAGCGGCCGGCACGCACGGCCAGCACCGAGCGGTCGCCGTCGGCTTCCAGCACGATCTGCGAGCCGTCGGGCAGCTTGCGGACGATGTCGTAGAACATGTGCGCGGGCACCGTGGTCGATCCGGCGGTTCCGGTCTCGGCGGCCAAGGTCTCCGTCACCTCGAGGTCGAGGTCGGTCGCCTTCAGCGACAATTTGGCGCCCTCGGCGCGGATCAACACGTTGCCGAGGATCGGGATGGTGTTGCGGCGCTCGACCACGCGGTGAACGTGACCCAGCGATTTCAGGAGTTGCGCGCGCTCGACGGTGACCTTCATTGCAATACCCGCCAGATCCCTCAGATGGAAAAGCCGGGCGGCCGTTCAGGGCAGCGCCGCGGCATTGGAAACCCGAAAAGCCGGATCAATACCGGATTTGATCAAACCCACGGGGGGACCGCAAGGTGGCGCGGATGGGCGGCCGGTGCAAGCGATACGGGCGCGAAACGAGCCCCGTTCCCCACGTTTTGGGTCGGAAAAAAGTTTAGCCCTCCCCTTTGGCGAGGGGAGGGCTATGGAACGATTCGGCCGGATGAAGCGGCCCTATTCCTGCAGCTGGCGCTTCAGCGATTCGACTTCCTCCGACAGCGCCGTGTCCTTGGCGACCAGTGCCTCAATCTTGCGCACGGCGTGCAACACCGTGGTGTGGTCGCGGCCGCCGAAGCGCCGGCCGATCTCCGGCAGCGAGCGCAAGGTCAGCGTCTTCGCCAGATACATCGCGACCTGGCGCGGGCGTACCACATTGGCGGTACGGCGGGACGACAGCAAGTCGGAGCGGCTGACATTGTACTGCCGGGCGACCACGCGCTGGATGTCCTCGATCTTGATCCGCTTCGGCTCCTGTGGGCGGATCAGGTCGCGCACCTCGCGCTCGGCCATCTCCAGCGTCACCGGCTGGTTGTTGAGCTTGGAGTGCGCCAGCAGGCGATTGATCGCGCCTTCAAGGTCGCGGCCGTTATGGGTGATGGTGCGCGCCAGATAGTCGAGCACTTCCTCCGGTACATCGAAGCTCGCATGGTGGGCGCGGGCGGCGGCGACGCGCGACTTCAGGATGCCGAGCCGCAGTTCCTCGCCGAGCGAGCCCATCTCGACCACGAGGCCACCGGCGAGCCGCGAGCGCACGCGGTCGTCGAGGCTTTCCAGATCCGACGGCGGACGGTCGGCTGCGATCACAACCTGGCGGCCGGCATCGATCAGCGCGTTCAGCGTGTGGCAGAACTCGGCCTGCGTCGACTTGCCCTGCAGGAACTGCAGATCGTCGATGACCAGCACGTCGATGCCGCGCAGCGCCTCCTTGAAGGCCAGCGCCGTCTGCGTCTTCAGCGCCGCGACGAAGCCGTACATGAACTTCTCGGCGGTGAGATACAGCACCTTGCGCTCGCCGCCGGAATTGCCGGCCCAGGTCACCGCCTGCAGCAGATGCGTCTTGCCGAGGCCGACGCCGGCATGAATGTAGAGCGGGTTGAACATCACGGGATCGCCGCGGCGACCTTCCGCGACCTGGCGGGCCGCCGCATGAGCCAGCGTGTTGGACCTGCCGACGACGAAGCTGGCGAAGGTCAGGCGCGGATCGAGCGGCGAGCCGCCGAGCGCGTCGTGGCTCGCGGACACCGGCGCGGTCGCAACCGAGCGCAGTTCAGGCACGAGCCGGCCGTCAGTGCGCTCGATGCGGCGCACTTCGACGGGCGCAACCGTTTCCTTCACCGGAGCCGTCGCGCGGATTGCCGAGCGCACGGTGAGGTCGATGCGATGCACTTCGGGCATCTCGGCCTGCCAGCAGGAGAGCACGCGTTCGGCATAGTGCGCCTGGATCCAGCTCTTGAGGAACCGGGTCGGAACCGACAGGTGCACGCTCTCGTCGTGCACGCTCTCCAGATCCATCCGAGCGAACCAGCTCGTGTAGACGTCCTCGCCAACGCTCGTCCGCAAACGTCCCTTCACCCGCGACCAGCGATCCTGTTCCGTGTTCGTCATTGCCTTCGTACTTCCAAGTCTGAGAGATAATCGTTGCGAAAGCGCCGTGCAGGTTTCCTGCCGCGGCGCGACCTCTAGCGAGCGCGGTCTGCTCCGGACAAAGCTCTCCCGTGTGGCGTCCATGCGCCACCCGACAGATCAGCTGTTTGGAGAAGATGCGCCCCGCGAGGTCAGCGCGTACTCGACGGACGCTTCGGGTGGGAGCTGACGTCCGAGGGGTTGATTACGGCACCACTGGAAATTTGCGCTTCGGCTGTCGTTGGTTCGACTGCAGTGATGATACCGTAAGCCATATGACCTCCCCCTCCCGCCGCGACGTATCGCGGCAAGTTGTCAGCTTGCTCGTGTCTTCAAATTCGAACTGCTGCTACCGAACACCGAAATGCCCGGCGCTTCGCCGCCGCCGTGTCGTCGTCAACCCGTTCACTCGCTCCGCGTTCCCGCTGCCAAATTCCGACTGACGTCCTGGTCTCTCTTGTTCGATCCCTCAAATTGCCGGGGACACCGCCGGAGAAATTTTGACACAGGTCGACCGTCCTCATATCGCTATGAGCCGTCAATTCAGCTTCGCTTGGAAAGCGTCGCTAACGCACACACCGCCGCCGATTTGTGCGTCCGCCCCTGGGTCTCAAACCGCGCTGATCTGGAGAGCCGTGGGCGTCGCGAACAAGAAATAAATACACCAAGCTGATTTTCTGACAATCCGTGGATTCGACGGGGATCGAGACTCTTCGCGACTGTTGCGGCGTTGCCGATGCTGAGTTGCGAAAGCAAGTTTTTGAATCAGCGCACAGATTCACGCGTGTCACAAACGACGGTGCAATACCAAAAATTTTTCATAGAAAATTTACATTTGGTCTCGCGCCGGTCATTTTTCCAATCGCTGTTCGGCGCTATGTGCATAAGTAATTCGCGAGACGTCATTTTTCTCGATTACTTTTGCAGGGTAACCCCGCTTCGCAAGTTTCGTCCGCGAAATGCTCGCGCGCTATTCCATCTATCTAGCTTAGCGAAGAACAATCTGTGGGCGAGTGCGGCGCGTTAAGCATGTCGAGCCGGTAGAACTACGGACGCGACGAAACATGACACGCAGTTCGTTGCGCGGCAACGCGAAGTGTTCTCGCGCTATGAAACTTCCACGACAAAAGTCGAGACAAAAACAAAAAGCCCGGCGCGAGCCGGGCTTCGTGACAAATGTGTTTTCCAGTCAGCTCTGGTGGCAAGCCGTTACTTCGCGAGCTTGGCGATGCTCTGCGTGAGGCGCGACACCTTACGGCTCGCGAGGTTCTTGTGAATGATGTTGCGCTGTGCTGCCTTCATCAGCTCGGGCTCAGCGCGGCTCATCGCCTTCAGTGCCGCCTCGCGGTCGCCGCTCTTGATCGCTTCCTCGACGGTGCGCACCGCGCCACGCATCTGCGTGCGGCGCGACTTGTTGACGATGGTGCGGCGGGCAATCTTGCGGGTCGCCTTCTTGGCGGAGGTGGTGTTGGCCATGGTTCTCTAACTGTCCTTCGGCGGTGATCGCTCGGTGGTCGGGCTTGCGCGCACCGGCCGGTTCAAATCTCAACTCTGATGTATTTGTCCAAGGTGGTTTTCTTGGGTGTCCTTGAGGCGGCCATGCGAAGAGCGCAAAATGCTGCCTCCGCATGCGACACTGTCCAAAGAACAGCGGCGGCAGGATTGCGCCCGCCGCCATCGGTCGGTCTTATAGATGGCGCGGGCTTAAGCGTCAACGCTTTCGGGACCCCAAAAGGGCCCGAAATCGTCCCTGCGGGGGCCGGATAAGCCGCTGAAGAGGTTGAATTTCCGGGGGGCGCCCGGTAAGGCCTGACGACGCGTGGGGCGCGACTGGGAGTTAGGGTGACGCATGATCCGCGGCTTTTTCCGTCTGATCGGCCTTCTGCTGCTGGCCGGCAGCTTCATCTTCATGGTCTATGACGGGGCCCGCTACGTCGCCGACCAGAGCCTGCGGTTCACCCAATTCGGCCAGTTCTGGAACGACATCCACCAGTCGAGCCAGCAGGCATTCCATGCCTGGGTGGATCGCTTCGCGCCCTGGCTCTGGAATGACGTGATCCGCCTGCTTCTGGAGCAGCCGGTATTCGCGGTGCTCGGCATTGCCGGCATCCTGCTGATGATCCTGTTCCGGCCGCGTAAGCCCCTGATCGGCTACGCGCGCGACTGACTTGTCGGCAGCCCTCCTTGGCTGCACCGCCCCGTAACGGGGCTGCCATCATCCGCGTAAGGACATATATAGGTGACAGCCGGCCCGCAGGCCGTTGCCGCGTCGGCCGATGTCCCGCCTGGAGGTGTCCATGTTGTTCATGCGCAAGACCACTGCGTTGCCAAGCGCCGCCGAGGCGTTGCCGGGCCGCGCGCCGCCGATCCCGACCGCGATCACCCATTTCGTCAATGGCAGCAAGTTGCAGCCGCCTTATCCGCAAGGCCTCGAGCAGGCGGTGTTCGGGCTCGGCTGCTTCTGGGGCGCGGAGCGCAAGTTCTGGGAACTCGGCGAGGGGATCTACACCACCGCGGTCGGCTATGCCGGCGGCCACACGCCGAACCCGACCTATGAGGAAGTATGCTCGGGGCGCACCGGCCACACCGAAGTGGTGCTGGTCGTGTTCGACCCGAAGAAGATCTCCTACGAGAGGCTGCTGAAGACGTTCTGGGAGAACCACAACCCGACGCAGGGCATGCGCCAGGGCAACGACATCGGCACGCAATATCGCTCCGCGATCTACACGTTCAGCGACGCGCAGCGCAAAGCCGCCGATGAGTCGCAGGCGATGTATCAGAAGGCGCTTGCCGCCAAGGGCCTCGGCGCCATCACCACCGAGGTCGCGCCAGCCGGTGAATTCTACTTCGCCGAGGACTATCACCAGCAATACCTCGCCAAGAATCCGGCGGGCTATTGCGGGCTCGGCGGCACCGGCGTGTCCTGCCCGATCGGCGTCGGCGTCACCGCCTGATCGTCTTGTTGAGAAAGAGCTCGCTCTGGAAAGCCGGTTTGCGCTCTTCCCGGGCACGGCTCCAAGCCAATGGGAGGCCGGCTGTTCCGGCCTCCCGCTCGATCCTCGAAAACCCTTTGTTAACCATAAGTGGTGCAAGACTGGGCCTGTCTCGCCGTTGAGGGATAGGTCCGGTGCCGGTTGCACGCGCGTTACGATTGCCGATCACTGCCGTTGTGGCTGCGCTCGCGCTGTCTGGTTGCATGAGCACGTCCCGTCCCGTCGCCGTCGGCCCGCAAGGCGTCGATGCCGTCACCTACGGCCCGGCCTACGCACCCGCTCCGGTTGCCGATGCAGGCGGCGGCGGTGCGATCAGCGCATTGCGTTCCGCCTTCGCCAGCACGTCCCCTGGTTATGGCTATGCCGCACCGGCCGCCGCCCCGGTCGTCTATGCCGCCGCCTCCCCGGGTGGACCCCCCGCCGGTTACGACAACGGCTATCACCTTGGCCCCGGCGACAAGCTTCGCGTGGTGGTCTACGGCCAGGAAGGCCTGACCAATTCCTATGCGATCGACGCCGCGGGCGCGATCACCATGCCGCTGATCGGCTCGGTGCCGGCGCGCGGCCGCACGCCGGCCGGGCTTGCCGGCGAAATCTCGGCACGGCTGCGCAACGGCTATATCCGCGAGCCTTCGGTGGCGGTCGAGATCGAGTCCTATCGTCCGTTCTTCATCCTCGGCGAAGTCCAGGCCCCC
Organism: Bradyrhizobium sp. 33ap4; assembly: GCF_032654765.1. NCBI lineage: Bacteria > Pseudomonadati > Pseudomonadota > Alphaproteobacteria > Hyphomicrobiales > Nitrobacteraceae > Bradyrhizobium > Bradyrhizobium sp. 33ap4. Next base: position 21,459 of record NZ_JAUMTJ010000007.1, read on the forward strand.
GGCCAATATCCCTACGTGCCGAACATGACGGTCGAGAGCGCGGTCGCGATTGCCGGCGGCTTCTCGCCGCGTGCCCGCCGCGACAGCGTGACGCTGACCCACACCGATGCGTCCGGCTCCGGGCGCTTTGTGGTGCCGCTGGGCACGCCGATGAGCCCGGGCGATACGGTATTCGTCGGCGAGCGCTGGTTCTGAAGAAGGATAGTGTCCTTCTTCATTCCGGGATGGTGCGTTAGCACCAGACCCGGAACCTCGAGATTCCCCGATGCGCAATTGCGCATCTGTGGTTCGATACTGCGCATCGCCCCGGAATGACGCTTGCAGCGTCACTTCTTCAGATGCTTTGCGAAAAACTCCATGCTGCGCGGCCAGGCGATGTCGGCGCTTGCCTTGTCGTAGCTGGCGCGCTCGTCGCAATGGAAGCCGTGCTGCGCGCCGGGATAGATGAAGACCTCGACCTCGGGCCGCTTCGACTTGATGGTCTCGACATCGCCCAAGGGAATGCCGGCATCCTTCTCGCCAAAATGCAGCTGCGTCGGTACCGCCGGCTTGTCGTCGGCGAAGCGCACGACGGCGCCGCCGTAATAGCCGACCGCGGCTGACAGCCCGGCCAGCTTGGTGGCGGCAGCATAGGCGACGCTGCCGCCGAGGCAGAAGCCGATGATGCCGACCGGACCGGCCGGCTTCGCCGCGTCGATCGCCGCCTGGCTGTCGCGCAGCATCGCGGCCCAGTCCGGATTGGCGACGAACTTCCGCGCCTCGGCGATCTCGTCGGGGGAATAGCCGCTCTGGAAGTTCGGCGTGATGCGGTCGAAGATCGAAGGTGCAACCGCGACATAGCCTTCCTTCGCCAGCCGGTCGCAGACCGAGCGGATGTGGTGATTGACGCCAAAAATCTCCTGGATCACGACGACCGCGCCCTTCGGCGCGCCGGCAGGATCGGCGCGGTAGGCGCCGAGTTCAAATCCGTCCGAAGCTTTGAGTTTGATGTCTTGTCCCATGGTCCATCCTTGTCAGTTTGGGGGGTGCATGAAGCTCTCGATGATGAGGCGCGATGACATCGTCGTCGCGCTTTGGCTCTTCGTTTGAACATGGCCGTTTCGGAAAACCGCTTCGCACTTTTCCGGACCATGCTCTAGCGCCACATCCAGTTCTCGCCCCAGTCGGCCTTCCAGCCGGTCAGCCGGTGTTTGCGGAATTGCAGGAAGAGGCGGTCGTGGTGCGGAAACAGCCCGCTGCCGCCGAGGTCGCGGAAGGTCAGGAAGATCTCGTTGCCGGGCCGTCCGCTGACATAGGTGAAAGGCGTGCCGAGCGCGCGCTGCGCGTCCGCAACGCCCATGCCGAACACCAGCGGCGTGGTGTTCGACAACGTCGCAGTGAAAGTGGACGGGGCTGTGACGAACGGCAGCTTCTGCGCGCTCGCCCCTGTCGTCGCCGCAGTCAGCAACAAGGCAACGGCGATTGTCTTCATGGCGCGGGCTTTCCCGGCGCGCCGGCTTCAAGGCCATCCAGGAACGGCAGCACCGCGGCGATGAAGGCCTGCGGCTGGTCGATGTTGACGGCATGGCCGGCGTTCGGAATCACCGCCTTCCGCGCCCCGGGGATTTTTGCCGCCATGTAGTCGGACGCCGCCAGGAACGGCGTGTCGTCGGCGCCGACCACAACCAGTGCTGGCACCTGGATCCCGGGCAGCGATTCGATCACCCGTGCATCGCGCTGTGCCAGCATGCCGCGCGCGGCGAGCGCGAGGCCCCTGGCGTTGCGATGGGTGACCGACGCGCGCTCGGCGCTCAACGATCTAAGCACCTCGAGCCCTTCGCGGTCGAAGCGGTCGCCGGTCTCGCGGGCGCGCTTGTTCCAGACCTCACGGGCGTCGTCCTTCTTGAAGCCCGGACCGGTGTCGATGATCAGCAGCGCCCGCACCCGCTCCGGATGGGCGCGATGAAAGGCGAGCGACATGTAGCCGCCGAGCGACAGCCCGCCGACGATCGCCTTGTCGGCGCCGGCGGCGTCGAGCAGAGCGGCGATGTCGCCGACCGTCAGCGCTTCGCTATAGGCATCGGAATCGTCGGGATAGTCGGACTGGCCGTGCCCGCGCATGTCCCACAGGATCAGCTTGTGCCGTTGCGACAGCGCCTCGATCTGGCCCTGCCACATCGCCGAGGTCGAGGAATAGCCGTGGGTCAGGATCAGCGGCGGGCCATTGCCGTGAACCTCGTAGTAGATCTCGACGCCGTTGCGGTTGAGCTTGGCCATTGACGGGCTCCTTGTGTTTCTCTTGCCGCTGTCATCGGACGGCGTTGCCGGTGCTTGCTGCCGACGCTTTGAGCAAGCGCCTGGCGATTAGACACGAACGCTGGCATTCCAAAAAGCGTCATGCCGTTGCCGCATCGCACAACAGGCATCTTCGGAAATTTATTCTTTTCGAGCAATTCCAAATTGGATTGCCTCCAGCCGGGAACCGGATCATTGTTTCGGCAACTGTCGCTTACCCGGTGGGCGCCGGCCAAGACCCAACAGTGAGTTGCCGCCGTAAGCGGCTTCCTACACCGGAAGGGGAGAGAGATGCCAAATCTCAATATCAACGGACGGAATATGTCCGTCGAGGCGGCCAATGACACGCCGCTGCTTTGGGTCATCCGCGAGCAATTGCAGATGACGGGCACCAAATTCGGTTGCGGCGCCGGTCTGTGTGGCGCCTGCACGGTTCACGTCAACGGCGAAGCGGTGCGGTCCTGCCAGACCTCGGTCGCCGACGCCGTCGGCAAGAAGATCACTACCATCGAAGGCCTCTCCGCCAAGGGCGATCATCCCTTGCAGAAGGCCTGGGTCGCCGAGCAGGTGCCGCAATGCGGCTACTGCCAGTCCGGCCAGATCATGCAGGCGGCGGCACTGCTGTCGAAGAACACCAACCCGACCAAGGAAGAAGTGGTCGCGCATATGGACGGCAACCTCTGCCGTTGCATGACCTATTCACGAATCCAGAAGGCGATCATGCGCGCTGCGTCCGACATGCGCACCGCATCGGCCACCGGATCCGAGCGGAGGGCCACATGAACAAGCACGTGAAAAACCTCGCGCCAGAGACGACCGATCTCAGCCGCCGTTCCTTCCTGGTCGGCACCGCTGCAACCGGCCTCGTGCTCGGCTACGCCGGGTCCGGCATCGATCAGGCGCTCGCGGCACCCGCGCCCGCCAACTTCGAGCCGAGCGTCTGGTATTCGATCGCGCCCGACGGTCTCGTCACCGTGACCTGCGGCAAGGCCGACATGGGCCAGCACGTCGCCTCGACCATGGCGCAGATCGTGGCCGAAGAGCTCGGCGCGAACTGGAAGGACATGCGGGTTCAACTCGCCTCCAACGATCCGAAGTTCAACGATCCCGTGCTGGGCGCGCAGATCACCGGCGGCAGCTGGTCGACGATGATGAACTTCGACGCGATGAGCCGCGCCGGCGCAGCCGGCCGCATTGCATTGACCGAGGCGGCGGCGGCCTCCATGGGCGTGCCGGCCGGCGAGCTGGTGGTACGTGACTCCAGGATCAGCCATGCGAAGTCGAAGAAGTCGATGTCGTTCGCCGAAGTGGTGAAGAGCGGCAAGGCGACCAAGACCTTCACGGCGGATGATCTGAAGGCGATCAAGCTCAAGACGCCCGACCAGTACACGATGATCGGCGTCTCGGTGCCGCAACTCGACATCCCGTCGAAGACCAACGGCACGGCCAAGTACGGCATCGACGTGATGGTGCCGGGCATGGTCTACGGCGCGCTGGTTACCCCACCGGTGCGTTACGGCGCCACCGTGAAGTCGGTCGACGATAGCGCGGCCAAGAAGCTGCCCGGCTTCATCAAGGCCGTCACCCTCGACGACAAGACCACAACCACGACCGGCTGGGTCGTCGCGGTCGCCAACACCTATGCGCAGGCGAAGAAGGCCGCGGCGGCGCTGAAGATCAGCTATGACGGCGGTCCGAACGCGAAGCTGTCGAGCGAATCGCTGCTCGCCGAGGCCAAGCGGCTTCAGGGACTGGACGATTCCGGCCAGTTCTTCGTCAAGGACGGTGATCCCAAGGCGGCCTTCGGATCGGCGGCCAAGGTGCTGGAGGCGGAATACACCACCAACATCAACATCCACGCGCCGATGGAGCCGATGAACGCCACCGCGGAGTTCAAGGGCGACATCCTGCACATCTATTCCGGCAACCAGTTCGCGACGCGCTCCGGCGCGATTGCGGCCGGCGCCGCCGGGATCGATCCGAAGTTCGTGGTGATGCACCAGATGTGGCTGGGCGGCGGTTTCGGCCGGCGTCTCGACGCCGACATGATGGTGCCCGCGGTGCAGGCGGCGAAGGCCGTCGGCAAGCCGGTCAAGGTCATCTACACGCGCGAAAACGACATGACGATGGATTTCTCGCGTCCGCTGACCTACCAGAAGGTGAAGGCCGGCATGGACGGCGACGGCAAGATCGTCGCGATGAGCCACGACGTGGTCTCGGCCTGGCCGACCGCGCGTTGGGGAATCCCCGATTTCCTCACACCGTCGGTCGACAAGAAGGGTCCGCTCGACTCCTTCACCGTGAACGGAGCGGACTTCTTCTACACCGTGCCCAACCACTATGTGCGGGCGATCAAGAACGAGATGGCGCACAACGCCACCCCGTCTGGTCAGCTCCGCTCGGTGGCGCCGGGCTGGACGTTCTGGGCGGTCGAAAGCATGATCGACGAGATTGCGCATGCGACCGGCAAGGACCCGGCGCAGCTGCGCATCTCGTTGCTCGACGGCAAGGGCAAGAATGACGGCGGCGCGCAGCGTCTCCGCAACACCTTGCTTGCTGCGATGGGCCTTGCCGGCTACGGCACCAAGCAGCTGCCCAAGGGCGAAGGCATGGGGGTGGCCTGCGTGTCGTCGCAGGAGCGCGCCACGGCGAGCTGGACCGCCTGCGTCGCCCATGTCGCGGTCGCCCCGTCGGGCGAGGTGACGGTGAAGAAGCTGACGGTTGCGACCGACGTTGGTACGCAGGTGAATCCCGACGGCATCCGCGCCCAGGTCGAGGGCGCGGCGCTGTGGGGCATGTCGCTGGCGCTGTTCGAGAAGGCGACGTTGAAGGACGGCGGCATCGAGCAGACCAACTTCGACAGCTACACGCCGCTTCGGATGAGCCAGCTGCCGGAAGTCGCGGTCAACGTCATCGCCAATGGCGAGAAGGCGACCGGCGTCGGCGAGCCCGCGGTGACGGTGGTGGCGCCGGCGATCGGCAACGCCGTCTTCAACGCGGTCGGTGCCCGCGTTCGCGGCCTGCCGATCACCGCGGAAGCCGTCAAGGCTGCGATGAAGGCGTAACGGCCTGAACGAACAAGAACGCCGGAGAGCACGAGCTCTCCGGCGTTTTTCTTTGCTCCGCGCGTCGGCCGGGCAGTGACGGCATCAACTTCGACGCCGCAGAAATTCATGATTCACCGCCGATCTGCGCAACTGCATCGATTTCCGGCCGGCCTGATTTTGCTGGCGGATTCGGCGATCCCTCAAATTGTATCCATTGCGCTTAAGCGCCGTTCAGCATCCCCATTAAGCCGGAGGGAACGCATCGTCAGGTAGCGTCCGGCGTCGGTCGTTACCGCGACGGGGATGCCATGACTGCCTTAGCCAACAACCAGACTTCGAAGCGCCGCCTCCTGCTGGCGTCAGATCGAAGCGATCAGAGCAATGAGCTCGCCAACATCCTGCGCTCGGTGGGCGAGGTCGATACCGTTCCGACCTCTGACATTCCCGAGCAGCCGGCCCGCGATCTCTCCGGCATCGTCGTCGACATCAATCTGCGCTCGCCCGAAGCCGTGCAACTCGTCCGCGCCAAGCTGCAGGCCGACGCCTATCGCGAGATGCCGCGGCTGTTCGTGCTGGCGGACGCCTTGCATCACGCCTCGATGCAGGCCTGGGCGCTCGGCGCCACCGACACGATCTCGCGGCCGTTCGATGCGCGCGGCATCCTGCAGCGCATCCGCGCCGCATTCCCCGACGACAGCGGCTATGACGAGACCGATCGCGGCAAGGCGCTCAACCGCGGCGTCGAAGCCGCGCACGGCGTGATGGTCAAGATGTTCGAGCGGATGCGCGCCGGGGAGCCGCTCAAGTTCGAGGACATCGTCGCCGCCGAGAATAAGATCCTCAAGGCGATCAAGCACAACTCGCTGCGCGAATGGCTGACCACGGTCGGCTGCCATCACCAGGAGACCTATCGCCATTGCCTGTTCGTGACCGGTTTTGCGGTTGCGTTCGCGCAGCACCTCGGCATGCGTGAGGACGATCAGCGCCGGCTCGCCCGCGCCGCGCTGCTGCACGACGTCGGCAAGGCCTTCGTCCCGGTCGCGCTGCTCGACAAGCCCGGCGCCTTGACGGTGGAGGAAATGGCCGAGATGCGCGAGCATCCGCGCCGCGGCTACGAGGCGCTGTCCGCGCAGGGCGGCTTCCCGCCGGAAATGCTCGACGTGATCCTGCATCACCACGAATTCCTCGACGGCACCGGCTATCCGAACGGCCTCAGCGGCAACCAAATCAGCGACATCGTCCGCGTCACCACGATCGTCGACGTCTATGCCGCTTTGGTCGAGAAGCGCGCCTACCGGCTGCAGTTCACCCACGCCAAGGCGTTCTCCATGATGGAGGAGATGGGCGGCAAGCTCGACCAGCAATTGCTGCAGGCGTTCCGCCCGGTGGCGTTCGGGCACTATTGAGTCCTCAACCCCGTCATTGCTACGTCGCTTCGTCGTCGCAATGCCGGCTGAGGCGACGGCTCTAGCCAATCAACGCAAGTCGTGCTCCTTACCTCCGCCTAGATTCCGGTGATCATCGGCAAGACCGATGCTCCGACGGGTGAGGACGATCATGGATACGGCAACGACCGGGGATTTCGACATCCCCGCCGACATCGCGGCAACCCTCGTCGATCCCGTCGCCTATGCGGACGACCGCATCCACGACAGCTATCGCTGGCTGCGCGCCAACAACCCGCTCGGCATCGCGCGGCCCGAGAAGTTCGACCCGTTCTGGGTGGTGACCAAGCACGCGCATATCCAGGCGATCAGCCGGCAGAACGAGCTGTTCCACAACGCCGATCGGCCGACCACCCTGACGACGCAGGCGCTCGAGGAGCGCGTTCGCAAGATCACCGGCGGGCCCAATTTGGTGCGCTCGCTGGTGCAGATGGACGCGCCAGACCACCCGAAATATCGCGCGCTGACGCAAGGCTGGTTCATGCCGGCCAATCTCGGCAAGTTCGAGGCCCGCGTCCGCGAGATCGCGCGCGCCACGGTGCAACGCATGCTCGCGAGGGGCGGCGCCTGCGACTTCGTCGAGGATGTCGCGCTCGGCTATCCGCTGCACGTCATCATGGAGATCCTCGGCGTGCCCGAGACGGACGAGCCGCGCATGCTCAAGCTGACCCAGGAACTGTTCGGGCCGCAGGATCCCGACACCGCGCGCGTCCGCGACGCGCTGAGCGCGGAGCAGGTCTCCGCGATGTTGCAGGCGATCATCGCCGACTTCTCCGCCTACTTCCGCAAGATCACCGAGGATCGCCGCCAGCACCCGCGCGACGATCTCGCCACCGTCATCGCCAACGCGAAGATCGGCGGCGAGTACATGCCGGAGCACGATCAGACCAGCTATTACATGATCGTCGCGACGGCGGGCCACGACACCACCTCATCCTCGACCGCCGGCGCGATCTGGGCGCTGGCCAGGGACCCCGCGGAATTCGCCAAGGTGAAGGCCAATCCGGACCTGATTCCGGGCCTGGTCGACGAGTCGATCCGCTGGATGACGCCGGTCAAGCATTTCATGCGCTCGGCCACCGCGGATACCGAGCTCGGCGGCCGCAAGATCGCCAAGGGCGACTGGCTGATGCTGTGCTACGCCTCGGGCAATCGCGACGAGGAGGTGTTCGAGGACCCCGATCGCTTCCGCAGCGACCGCAAGCCCAACCGCCATGTCGCGTTCGGCTATGGCGCGCATCTCTGTCTCGGTCAGTACCTCGCCAAGCTCGAGATGCGCATCCTGTTCGAGGAGCTGCTTCCCCACCTGAAGTCGCTGTCGCTCGACGGCGAGGTGAAGATGACCCAAGCCTATTTCGTCAATGGCCCGAAGAAGCTGCCGATCCGGTTCGAGGTGAATTGAGTACTTGTCATTCCGGGATGGTCCGAAGGACCAGGCCCGGAATCTCGAGATTCCGGGTTCGATGCTAACGCATCGCCCCGGAATGACGCGATCAAGTCCGCCTCACTCCAGCATCTTCCTGAGCTCCGCCTTCGCGACCTTCTCCAGCGTCGAGCGCGGCATCTCCTCGACAAAGCGGATTTCGCGCGGCAGCTTGAAGTCGGCGAGGCCTGCACGGCAAGCGGCCATGACGTTGTCGTGGAGGTCGACGGGCAGCTTGGCGACGCCAGCCTGCGGGATGATGAAGACGACCGGGACCTCGTCCAGCATCGGATGCTTCTTCGCCACCACGGCGGCTTCGCGTACGCCCGGCACCACCGCGATCACCTGTTCGATCTCGGAGGCCGCGACATTCTCGCCGCCGACCTTCAGCATGTCCTTGGAGCGGTCGCCGAACTTGATGTAGCCGCGCTCCAGCATCGTGACGCGGTCGCCGGTGATGAAATAGCCGTGCTCGTCGAAGCTCTCGCGCGTGGCCTTTTCGTTGTGCAGATATTCGGCGAACAGCGACAGGCCGGGGATTCCCTTGATCAGGAGGTTGCCGGTCTCGCCGACCCCGGTCGGCGCGCCGTCGTCATTGACGATGCGGATTTCGTATTCGGGAGCGGCGCGGCCGATCGACATCGGCGTGTTGGGCTGATCGACCTCGCCGATGATGCCGTGGGTGATGGTCTCCGTCATGCCCCACCAGCCGATGATCTTGATGCCGAACACGCTGAACGCCGGCGGCTCGTTCACGGCGGTGCCCCAGAGCCGGAACCTGTGATCCTTCGGCACCTCGTGCTCCAGTAGCGCCTTCATGCAGAACGGGATCGTCGAGGTCCAGGTCGAGCCATGCTCGATCGCCACCGGCCAGAAGCGGCTCGCCGAGAAGCGCGGCTGGATCACGCAGGTGCCCCCGACCCACAGGCTCGCCAGCATCGAATAGGCCAGCGCGTTGGTGTGAAACAGCGGCAGATAGGTCTGGTGCACGTCAAAGGCGTGCAGGTCCTGATGCGCGGCGTTGATCTTGGCGCCCCACAGCGCGTTAGCGTGGGTCCACAGCACCGCCTTCGGCCGCGACGTGGTGCCGGAGGTATATTGCACGCTGCAGGGGGCGAGCGGATCGGTCGGGCGACGCGGCCGGTCGGCGCTGTCGGCAAACAGCGCGTCGAAGCTGTCGCCGCGCGCAAGCGACTGTGCCGGCGCTTGCCCGGCGTCGTGCGAGGTCACCGCGATCCAGCGCAGGCTCCTGCAGTTGGCGGCGATCAGTTCTGCATAGGCCGGCTGCGTGATCGCGGCGACCGCGCCGCAATGGCCGGCAAAATATTCGATCTCGGCGGCGGCGGAACGGGTGTTGGTGGTGACCGCGATGGCGCCGAGTTCGACGCAGGCGAACCACGACATGATCGCCTCGACGCAATTGTCGAGATGGATCAGGACGTAGTCGCCTTGCCGGATGCCGCGCTTCGCAAGGCCCGCAGCCAGCGCGCCGACCCGCTCATGGAATTCGCCGTAGCTCCAGCGCCGTGCCGGCGTGTCGAACGGCGCCCAGATCAGGAATGGATGGTCGCGGCGCACCTCGGCGCGCATCCGCAGCAGCCATGGTACGTCGAGCCCCGCAAACGGTCCCACGATGCCTGGTGCTGGATTCGAGTTGGCCATATGTCCTCCCGCGCAGCCTTGTCGGCCGCCCTTGGTCTTGGTTGGGAGCAGTTCTGCCATCGGCGTGCGCCGAGAGCAAATCGGGATTTGCAAAGCGGTTTTGCGCTGAAGCAATCTGTTCCGCCGCACGGAAGAGATCAATTTATTCGCAGCATCCGTTATCGGGCGCGCCTTCGCACGCCGCGCCGGCTCGCAAGGACGAACGAAAGCTAGGTCGCGTTCTTCTCGTACGACGAGATCTCGATCAGGCTGCCGTCGGGGTCGCGGCAATAGACCGAGCGCAGCGTGCCGCGCGCGCCCTGCTTCGCCACCGGGCCTTCCTCGATCCTGACGCCATTGGCCTTCAGATGTGCGACCACTTCCTCGGGCGTGCTCGAAGTGAGGAAGCAGAGATCGTCGCTGCCGGCCGCCTCGTGATCGGCGGTGAACCAGTCCACCTTGTCGGCATCGCGCGGCCGCACATTGATCTTCTGGTTGCCGAACACCAGCGAGGTGCGCGGTGTCTTGCCCTTGCCGGGGTCGAACACCTTCACCTCCATGCCGAGGATCCTGCTGTACCAGGCAACCGAGCGCACGACATCGGTGACGTTGATCACGAGATGGTCGAGCCCATTCACCTTGACGGACATGATCGATCCTCTTCGGTCCAGAGTGCTTTCGAGCGATGTGGTCGCCGGTTCTGGTGCGATCAGAGCCGAAGCTTAGTCTTTCGTCGCGGTCGGCGGCGCACGTGTCGCACTGGTCGCTTCAGGCATTGTTTGTTAAAACCGCGCCGCACGCAACGCAACAGAAACGGGCAGGGCGCCAAACCCTGCTGGATTGGGAGAAACTTCATGATTTCACGCCGTACCGCGCTGGGCCTGATCGGGTCGGGGATTTCGACATTCGCGATCGGCCGCGCTTCCGCTGCCGACTATCCGGCGCGGCCGGTGCGCTGGATCGTGGGTTATCCGCCGGGCGGCGCCACCGACATCATCGCGCGCCTGGTCGGGCAGCGGCTGTCGGAGAGGCTCGGGCAGCAATTCGTGATCGAGAACAAGCCGGGCGCCGGCAACAATATCGGCACCGAGGCGGCGATCAATGCCGAGCCGGACGGCTACACCGTGCTGCTGGTCAATCCGGCCAATTACATCAACGCCTCGCTTTACGCCAATCTGAAGTTCAACTTCGTGCGCGACGTCGCGCCGGTTGCTTCCTTCAATCGCGTGCCGAACGTGATGACCGTCAACAAGGACGTACCGGCCAAGACCGTCGCCGAGTTCATCGAATATGTGAAGGCCAATCCCGGCAAGGTGAACATGGCCTCTTCCGGCAACGGCACCTCGGTGCATCTCTCCGGCGAGATGTTCATGGCGATGACCGGCTGCAAGATGCAGCATGTGCCGTATCGCGGCGCCGCGCCCGCGATCACCGACATGCTCGGCGGCCAGGTGCAGGTGATCTTCGACAACATGCCCTCGATCATCCAGCACATCCGCTCCGGCGCGCTGCGCGCGCTGGCTGTGACGTCAACGGAGCGATCCTCGCAACTGCCCGATGTTCCGTCGGTTGCCGAAACCGTAAAGGGCTACGAGGCGAGTGCGCTGTTCGGCATGGGCGCGCCGAAGAACATGCCGAAGGAAGTTATCGCCAGGCTCAACACCGAGATCAACGCCGTGCTCGCCGAACCCGACATGAAGAAGCGCCTGGTCGAGCTCGGCGGCGATCCGCTGATCCAGACGCCGGAAGCCTTCGGCAACGACATCAAGGCCGAGACCGACAAGTGGAAGAAGGTGGTCGAGTTTGCCGGCCTCAAGGTCGAGTAGGCCTCGCAAGAGGCGCGATGCTGGATCGCGCGGGACAAACGTGGCCCGCGTGGTACAGCCGGTCCCTGGCCGAAGCCGGTTTCGTCGGCCTTGACGCGGAATAAAATGACCTTCAGGAACCTTATCAAAGATGCCGCACCTGGCTAACTGCGGCGTCCGAGGAGCCGGATCATGCGCGCATCGGGATTGGCAATGCTTGTTCTGGGAACGATGACGCTCGCAGGCGCGGCGAGTATCACGCCCGCTTCCGCCGATCCTTATGACTACCCATGGTGCGCGCAGGGCCCGAGCCTGGGTTATCCCGGCGAATGCGCTTACCGGACCTACCAGCAATGCCTCGCGAGCGTGTCCGGCCGCTATCTCTATTGCGGCGAGAATCCGCGCTTCCTGTTCAGCGAACCGCCGCCGCCACTACCGGGCCGCTATCAGCGTCGGCACCGGACCGTTTATCCCGACTAGCGTTGCGGCATCACCGCAAGGCAGTCTGTCGCCACTGTTCCTGACGTTCGTCCCTCGCGTCGGGTCCATGCTGACGTGATCGTGAAGCCGCGCACTTGACGTCACGCCGTTTGCGCCTATACTAAACCAAATGGTTAAGTATCAGGATGAGACGCTGGACCGCACCTTTGCGGCGCTTTCCGATCCCACCCGTCGCGCGCTGCTGGCGCGGCTCGGCGACCAGGAAAGCCTGTCGGTGAGCGAGCTGGCGCAGCCATTCGCGATGTCGCTGCCGGCGATCATGAAGCATCTCGACGTGCTCACCGATGCGGGTCTCGTCGCGCGCGAAAAGACCGGCCGCACGGTGGCGTGCCGGCTCACCGCACGGCCGATGGAGCAGGCGATGAACTGGCTCAATCGCTATGCGCAATTCTGGTCCGACAATCTCGACCGCCTTGCAGCCTTTGTGGAGGAAGAACCATGGCAAACCAATCCGCAGTCGCCGCCGACGCCGGCCTCGCCGCGCGCCCAAGCCTCACCCTCACGCGGCGCCTCCGCGCGCGGCCGGAAAAAGTCTACGCCGCGTGGACCGAGCCGGAAAATCTAGCGCAGTGGTTCGGACCGGGTGGGGTCAAGCCGGCCACGACGCGTGCGGAGCTCGATGTCCGCGTCGGCGGACGCTATCGCATCGGATTCATCGGCACCAACGGCGAATATCACGAGGTCGGCGGCGTCTATCGTGAGGTGGTGCCGAACGAGAAGCTGGTGTTCAGCTGGGCCTGGCATTCGACGCCCGAACGCGAATCCGAGGTAACGATATCGATCAAGCCCGATGCCGGCGGTACGTTGCTCACCTTCCATCACGCGCAGTTCGTCGATGAGACCGCCCGCGACAACCACCAGCGCGGCTGGACCGCATTCCTCGGCAATCTGGAAAGCTTCGTCGACGCCTGACCTGCAAAGGAGCATCCCATGCAACAGCACATGATCGTCTCGCGTGAAGAATGGATCGCAGCCCGCAAGGCGCTGATGGCCGGTGAGAAGGAACTGACCCAGGCCCGCGAAGCGCTCAGCCGGCAGCGCCGCGAACTGCCCTGGGTCAAGGTCGACAAGGACTATGTGTTCGACGGGCCGGGCGGCAAAATGACGCTCGGCGATCTCTTCATGGGCAGGCCGCAACTCGTGGTGCAGCATGTGATGTTCGCGCCGGAGTGGGACGCGGCGTGCAAGAACTGCTCGTTCTGGGCCGACGGTTTCGAGCGCATGGTTCCGCATCTCGCCGCGCGCGACACCACGATGATCGCGATCTCGCGGGCGCCGCTCGTCAAGCTCGACGCATTCAAGGCGCGGATGGGCTGGACCTTCGACTGGGTCTCCTCGGGAGAGAGCGACTTCAACTACGATTACGGCGTGTCGTTCACGCAAGCGCAGATCGATGCGGGGAACGCGAAATACAATTATGGAACGACGCCGCTCTATGGTCCCGAACTGCCCGGCATCAGCGTGTTCTTCCGCGATGAGACAGGGAGCGTGTTCCACACTTACTCGACCTTCGCGCGCGGCCTCGACATGATGAATGCCGCCTATCACTATCTCGACCTGACGCCACTCGGCCGCCACGAGGAAGGATTGCCCTATCCGATGGATTGGGTGCGGCTACGTGACCAGTACCAACCGGCGCCGGTTCAGGCATCCTGCTGTCACAGCTGATCGTCATTGCGAGGGGCTCGCGACAAAATTGCAGGGCAATTTTGCGTGGAAGCGACGAAGCAATCCATCTTCAGCGTTTGGAGAGATGGATTGCTTCGCTGGCGCTCGCAATGACAGGGAGCCCAAACAGCAGGAAACCGCCCAATGCCTTACGTCGATGGATTCATCGTCGCCGTGCCGAAGAAGAAACTCAAAGCCTATGCGCAACTCTCGAAGAAGGCCGGCAAGGTCTGGCGCGAGTATGGCGCGTTGGATTATCGCGAATGGGTCGCCGACGACGTCAAGCCGGGCAAGCTGACCTCGTTTCCGCAGAGCGTGAAACTGAAGGCCGGCGAAACCGTCGTGTTTGCCTGGATCACCTACAAGTCGCGCGCCCAGCGCGACCGGATCAACGCCAAGGTGATGGCCGATCCGCGCCTGGCATCGATGAGCATGGGTGACGTGCCGTTCGACGGCAAGCGGATGATCTATGGCGGCTTCGCCAGCCTGGTGAAGGTCTGACGCGGCACGGTTTCGCCGCAATCCGCGCAGTAACCAGCTGTTAAACATCACGCTCGGCAAGCCGCGCGATGCCGCTTGCGTTTACTTGGTGATCCCGTATACTTTGCAATACAAAGTTCGGGCGAATCATGCGTGACCTCGACAAGGCGTTGGCCGATATCCTCGCCATCCGCAGCCAGATTGCGGCCGGAACGGCGTTCCGCGGCTACGGTCCGGCAACCGTCGCCGCCACCAGCGGCATCGCGCTGGTCACGGCGCTTGCGCAATATCTCTGGCTCGCCGATCCCACCGCTCATCCGATCGCGTTCCTCGCAGGCTGGGCGGCGGCCGCGTTGGTCTCCGCCGTGCTGATCTGGATCGAGATGCAGGCGCGCTCGCGGCGGCATCATTCCGGCCTTGCGGACGCGATGGTCCAGCAGGCGATCGAGCAGTTCGTTCCCGCGGCGATCGCCGGCGTGCTGCTCGCGATCCTGCAATGGAAGTTCGCGCCCGAGACGTTGTGGATGCTGCCCGGCCTGTGGCAGGTGCTGGTCAGCCTTGGCGTGTTCGCTTCGGTCCGCCTGCTGCCGCGCACGATCGCGCTCGGCGGCGCCTGGTATTTCCTGTCGGGCTTCACGGTGCTCTTGATCGCAAGCCAGAGCCACGCGCTGTCGCCCTGGACCATGGGACTGCCATTCGCGATCGGCCAGTTGCTGCTCGCAGCGCTGCTCTATTTCGCTTCCGGAGGCCATGATGCCGAAGACTGACCTGACCACCGCGCCGTTCGCCTATGACGGCCTCGACCGCGTCATCCACGAGAAGGCGCGGCTCGGCCTGCTGACCTCGCTGATGGCGCATCCGAAGGGGCTCGCCTTTGCCGATCTCAAGCAGCTCTGCGGCCTGACCGACGGCAACCTCAGCCGGCACCTCCAGGTGCTGCAGGAGGCCGGTCTCGTCGACGTCATCAAGGGCTATGAAGGCAATCGTCCGCACACCACCTGCCGCCTGACCAAGAGCGGTCGTCGCCGCTTCCTCGACTATCTCGCCGTGCTCGAGCAGCTGGTGCGTGACGCGGCCAAGGCCGCCGGCACGGCCGAGAGGGCCGCCGGCACGGCAGAAAAGGCCGCCGGCAAGGACGACCGCGCAGCTGGCCGCCTCGGTATCCAGCCGGTTTGAACCATCTCATTTTGTCCGGAGACTTTGTGATGCAAAGTAACGTCGCGCTCAAGCCGGAAGCCGCCTTCAGGCTCCATGTCGGCATCATCATGGATGGCAATGGCCGCTGGGCAACGCGGCGCGGCCTGTCACGGCTGCGCGGACACGAGGCCGGCGTCGAGGCGATCCGCCGCATCGTCGAGGCCGCGCCGGACCAGGGCGTCGGCACGCTGACGCTCTACGCCTTCTCGAGCGATAATTGGCGCCGTCCGAAGGCCGAGGTCGCGGCACTGATGGGCCTGCTGCGCTTCTATCTCGCCAACGAGATCGCTGCGCTCGTGCGCAACGGCGTTCGCCTCACCGTGATCGGCCGCCGCGACCGGCTGCCCGACGGAATCGCCGCCGCGATCACGCGCGCCGAGGCCGAGACCGCCGGCGGCACCACGCTGCATCTGCGCATCGCGATCGATTATTCGGCGCGCGACGCCATCCTGAACGCCGCCGCGCGCGCGGCCGGCGCCGGCGAGCTCAGCCGCGAGACGTTCTCCGATCTCATTACCGGCGAGGCCGGGCTGCGCGACGTCGACCTGATCATCCGCACCTCGGGCGAGAAGCGGCTGTCGGACTTCCTGCTCTGGGAGGGCGCTTATGCCGAGCTGCATTTCACCGAGCGGATGTGGCCCGAATTCGATGCCGACGATCTCGCCGACGCACTCGGCTCCTTCCATCGCCGCGAGCGCCGCTTCGGCGGACTGACCGCGATCGCGCCGGCGGAGGTGCCGAACCTCTAACGCGTCAAGCCGCGCCAACTGCTCTCTTCCTAAAGCCCGGCCGGGGGGTTGGGCTTTCTCTCACAAGATGCGGGGACGAACGATCACGCCAACCAAAGCGGGAGCGATCATCCATGCGCATTCTTCTCATCAACGTGCCGCACCCGGCGATCGGCAGCCGGATCCCCGACGACCATCTGCCGCCACTTGGCCTGTTGTCGATCGGCGGCCCCCTGATCGATGACGGCCACGACGTCGGTCTTATCGATGCCGAGTTCGGGCCGATGCCGGTCCAAGCCATCGTGGCGGAGGCATCGAGATTTGCACCGGATGCGGTGCTGTTCGGCCATTCCGGCTCGACGTCGGGCCATCCGGTCATCGCCGAGGTGGCGCAGGCGATCGTCAAGGCCGTGCCCGGTGTGCGGATCGTCTATGGCGGCGTGTTTCCGACCTATCACTGGCGCGACATCCTGCGCGAGGAGCGCTACGTCACCGCGATCGTGCGCGGCGAGGGCGAAGAGACGGCGCGGCGTCTGATGCGGGCGCTGGAGGCCGGCGAGGATCTCCGCATCATCAACGGCATCGCATTTCGCGACGATTACGGGCCGCGCGTGATGCCGCCTGCGCCTGTCATCCGTGATCTCGATGCCTATCGCGTCGGCTGGGAATTGATCGATCACGCGCGCTACAGCTATTGGGGCGGCCTGTGCGCCGTCGTCGTGCAGTTCTCGCGCGGCTGTCCGCATCTGTGCAATTACTGCGGCCAGCGCGGCTTCTGGACGCGGTGGCGGCACCGCGATCCCGTGCGCCTTGCGAAGGAGCTGGCGCGGCTCCATCGCGAGCACGGCGTCAAGGTGATCAATTTCGCCGACGAGAATCCGACCGTCTCGAAGAAGGCGTGGCGGGCCTTTCTCGAGGCCCTGATCGCGGAGGATGTCGATCTGATCCTGGTCGGCTCGACCCGCGCCGACGACATCGTGCGCGACGCCGATATCCTGCATCTCTACAAGAAAGCGGGGTGGCAGCGCTTCCTGCTCGGCATGGAGAACACCGACGAGAAGACGCTGGAGCTGATCCGCAAGGGCGCGACCACCACGATCGATCGCGAAGCCATCCGTTTGATGCGCCAGCACGGCATCCTGTCGATGGCGACGTGGGTGGTCGGCTTCGAGGAGGAGACCGATCGCGATCATTGGCGTGGTCTCAGGCAGCTGTTGTCCTATGATCCCGACCAGATCCAGATGCTCTACGTCACGCCGCATCGCTGGACGCCGTATTTCCGTCTCGCGGCGGAGCGGCGCGTCATCCAGACCGATCGCAGGCTCTGGGACTACAAGCATCAGGTGCTGGCGACCCGGCACATGCCGCCATGGCGCGTGCTGCTCTGGTTCAAGTTCACCGAGATGGTGCTGCAGTGCCGCCCGAAGGCGCTGCTCCGCGTGCTGCTCCACCGCGACGCCGGACTTCGTCACGCGATGCGCTGGTACACGCAGATGGGCCGCCGGGTCTGGCCGCACGAAATCCTCGGCTTCCTGCGCGACAAGAGGTTAAAGAACGGGCCCACCGTGCAGGAATTTTGGGGCGCGCCGCAGGATATGGAGGAGGAATCGATGTCGTCGCACCGGCCCGAGCGCCGCGTCGGCCCATCACGCGCGGCGTAAGTCGATACCGTCTTGTCGGGTTCTGGATATCTGACGCTGATGACTGGACGCCTCAGTCATCAGCGCGATAATTTCCAGGTCGGCTGCGCAGAACAAAAAGAACCGTGGCGGTCGAGGCGTCGAGTTGAGCATACAGGTTGCGATCTTAAAAATATTGGCCAGTCACGTCCGCGGCAAAGCCACAATCAATTCACTTAAGCACGATCTCGCCGTGCTCTCATCGAGCGGCGACGATTGGCATGCGCGGATCAAACGTCTGGCGTCGCGGGTCCCCGAACTCGACATCTTTAGCCATGGCTATGTGCTCCGTGACGTCGAAGGCTGGGAGATCACATCGGCCGGTCGCGAGTTCCTGCGTGCACTGGAAGCGGTCACGCAAGACAATCTGCCGTCCGCGCCATCGGCCGATACCGTAATCCGCGCCGAGGGCAGGCTGATCGTGGTCGGTCACCGCTTCAAGAATCGGGTGCGGGCACCGAGTGATCCCGAACAGAGCACATTGGCGCGCCGCCGGCCGATCCGCGAGCCGCATTGAACCTCACTGCGCTGCACGCTACCTACCTTCGGGACGTGGCTCTGGAGGTCGCAAATGACTGCTTTGGCTCAATCGATCGCACGCGCGTTTCCGGCCAATTCGCTTCGGAGCAGCATCGTCCGGCATCTCCTGCTGTTCGCCTTGGCGGTCCTGCTCGTCGCGGCGCTCAGGGCAGGCTACGGCCTCGATCTCAGCGCCGGTCTCTTTTAGCCGCGACAAATTATCCGGCGGCAAGTCATATTGGGTTAACCGGACCGGGGTAGCCAGGCGCACGCTCTCCTTGCATCTCGAACCCGGGCCGGTTTTCCATGGATAAGCCGATGCGCTGCCAGTGCGGCAGGACGCGAACCATTGTGCTCGACAAGCATTTCCGCACCGCGCTGGTATGCCCGAAATGCGATGAAGTTCAGCCGGCCGGGCCGGCGAGGGCGGAGGAACGGGTGTTAGCCGCACGCTAACGCGGTCGTGTTCGGCGCCGAAACCCGCTAGGTTCCGTCCGACGAAACGGACCAAAGCGAAACCCGATGCCGCAGCCTTCCGACACCGCCGCCATCACCCTTGCCGACATACGCCGTGCCGCGGATGTGATCCGGGATGCGGTCATGGTCACGGCCTGCAACGAGAGCCGCACGCTGGGCGAGATCTGCGGCTGCCGCCTGTTCCTCAAATTCGAGAACCTGCAATTCACAGCGACCTTCAAGGAGCGCGGCGCGCTGAATCGTCTGCAGGCGCTTTCGCCTGCGGAACGGAAGCGCGGCGTGATCGCGATGTCGGCCGGCAATCACGCCCAGGGCGTGGCCTATCACGCCAAGCGGCTCGGCATCCCCGCCACCATCGTGATGCCGATCGGCACGCCAATGGTGAAGATCGAGAACACCAGGCGGCACGGCGCCGAGGTCATCATCACCGGGCAGACGCTGGAAGAATGCTTCGCGTTCGTCGGCTCGCATGCCGCGCAGAAGGGCCTGATCCTGATCCACCCCTATGACGATCCGCTGATCATTGCAGGACAAGGCACGATCGGACTTGAAATGCTCGCGGCGGTGCCGGACCTCGATATCCTGGTGGTGCCGATCGGCGGCGGCGGGCTGATCTCGGGCATCGCCACGGCCGCAAAGGCGCTGAAGCCGTCGATCCAGGTCGTCGGCGTGCAGGCCCAGCTCTATCCGTCAATGTACAATGCGGTCAAAGGCGAGCAGCTGCCGATGCGCGGCGACACCCTCGCCGAGGGCATTGCGGTCAAGGCGCCCGGGCAGATCACCACGAAAATCGTGCGCGAGCTCGTTGACGACATCATCCTGGTCAGCGAGGACCAGATCGAGCGCGCGGTCGCGACCCTGATCTCGATCGAAAAGACGGTGGTCGAAGGCGCCGGCGCCGCCGGTCTCGCGGCGGTGCTCGCAGCTCCCGAGCGCTTTGCGGGCAGCTCAGTCGGCCTGGTGCTGACCGGCGGCAATATCGACACCAGGCTGATTGCCTCGGTCCTGACCCGCGAGCTCGCGCGCGAGGGACGACTGACGCAACTGGCGCTCGACATCGTCGACCGGCCCGGACAGCTCGCGGCGGTGTCGATCCTGCTTGCCGATGCCGGCGCCAACATCATCGAGGTCTCGCATCAGCGCACCTTCTCCGATCTTCCGGCGAAGGCGACGCTGCTCGAGCTCGTGATCGAAACCCGCGACCGCGCCCATCTGGAGGAGGTGCTGGCAAGGCTCAGCGCCGAAGGATTCGCGGTGCGGGAGAGTTAGCTGTCAGACTGCTTGACCGTCATCCTGAGGCGCGAGCGGAGCGAGCCTCGAAGGATGAATCGGCCACCAGCCGGGCCGTGCATCCTTCGAGACGCGCGCAAGTGCGCGCTCCTCAGGATGACGGATTTCAATGGGCGAACTAACCCTCGTTGTCCCCCGCCGCCAGCTCGGCGAGCTTCGCGATAGTGTTGATGTTGCGCGCGGTGCCCTTGGCGGCGGCGGGGATCTTCAGCTTCGAGCGGCCCATGCCGCTGCCATAGGCGACATAGATCTCGCGCTTGCCGAGCCGCACCTCTTCGTCCTGCTGGCCCTTGATGTCCTTCAAGGCGTCCTTGGGCGGCGGCTCGTCGAGGAAGATCGCGACAGTATAGTTCGGCGGCGCTTTCGGAAACGGATTGGCCTTCAGCACCGCGGCGATCTCGTCCGCGCTGCGGACGGCGACGCCGACCGGCTTGCCGGCATAGGCCTGCAGCCGCCGCTCCAGCGTGGCCTTGACCTTGGCCGCGCCGAGCTTCGAGGAGAACACGACATTGCCGCTGGCGATATAGGTCTGCGCGTCGGCAAATCCCTCGTCGACGCACATTGCCTTCAACTCGGTCATTGGTAGCTTGCCGGTGCCGCCGACATTGACCGCGCGCAGCAGGGCGACGTAACGCGGCATCGACTAGCCGTCGGTTTTCTTCTTCGCGGGCTTCTTGGCCGGCGGCGGCTCTTCCATCGCCTTCTTCATGGCGCGCGCATAGGCGTCGGCGGCGTTCTCGGCCGAATTCTGCAACCGCTTGGCGGTTGCGGTTGCGTTCAGAATCGTGCTCTTGGCCAGGAAGCGGAAGCGCGCCTTGGTCTCCTTGTCCTTGGCCTTGGCGGCGCGAGAGACCCAGGCGGCCTGGCGTTTCTTGGCAGCCGCCATCACGGCCTTGGTCTGCGCTTTTGCGGTTTGCCGGATGACGGCGTCGAGGTCGGCTTCGGCCATTCAGTTGCACTCATTGACTGGACATGCGCCGGGCGGGCGCACGGAGGGAGGGACGCTACCCCTAGCGTAACCGGCACCGTTTGAACATGCGATCGTTTTGCGAATTCCCGGAGGATCGCATCGACCCCTGCACCGAGGCTTGCGCGGCGTGCGCTAGTCTCCTGACGACCCCGGCGGCACCTTCGCGCCGGCGAGCAGTCTGGCCAGCTCCACCTGCCGGCCTAGTCCGGTCTTGGCCAGCACCGCCTTGAGCTGGTTGCGCACCGTTTCGCGGGAGATGCCGAATGCGCCGGCGATTGCCTCGACGGTGCGTCCCTCGCCAATGCCGCGCGCAACGCGCGCCTCCGCCGGCGTCAGGTCGAACAGGCCCTGCAGCACTTCCGCGGTCGGCACCTCGGCCGGCACCACCGGCGTCACGATCACGATCGCCGCCGCGCGGTCGAACAGGTCACGCGCCGCGCCATGGATCGGGACCAGATGCACGATCAGCGGCGGCCGATCCTCCTGCGCCGCGATCGGCACCGAGCGCACCTCCACGCTGATCAGTCCCTGATCAAGCGCGGCTAGCGCCTGTGCGAACAGCGCATCGGCAGTGGTCGCCGCCAGCGTCAGGCGCTCGCCGCGATCCTGCATCACGTCGGGCACCAGGCGGTCGAACAGCGTGTTGGCTGCCATCAGGCGGCCGCCGCGCCGCAGCACTGCCGCGGGCAGGCCGAGCATCGCCAGCGATTCGGTCGCCGCCCTGGCGCGCTCCATCCCAAGCCGTGCCGACAGCAGCGCGGCACGCGCCAGATGCGGCCGCAGCGCGTCGAGCTGCTCGATTGCTTCCCGCTCGATCGGTCCGTGCTGGTATTCACGCTCGACGCTGTAGATCAGCACGTCGCCGCTCGGCACCGGGATCGCAGTACCGGCGCCCCATCCGAGCCCGCGCGGGCGGAAGAATTCGCGGATCTGGAAGTCCTGCTGCACCTCCTCGGGCGTATCGAACACGTCGATGTCGCGCAGGAAGCCGGCATGGTTGGCCGCGAGCAGGCGCGGCAATCGCCCGTTGCGCTCGTGCCAGCCGCCCTCGACATAGGCCACCGTGTCGTCGTGCATGTCGGGCGACGCGACCCAGCGGACGTCGTGTGGGGCCGCCGTCAGCAGCACGATACCGCGCGCACGCGCGATTGCACCGACCTGATGCAGGACACTCGGCCACAATTCGGGGACGACCGCGGCCTCATAGGCCAGTTCAATCAGATGCTCGTGCAGGTCGTTCGCCATCGGTCATCCCAAAAACCGTTGTTGCCCAATAGATAAACCCGGCGACCTCGGAAATATTGCGTAAAGCAATTCAGCCCGAGCCACGAGTCCGGGTTATTCCGGTGCGCGTTCACGCGCATCAGGGGGAATTCCGACGTTTTCGCCGCCTCTTCTTCGCGATTTTCGCGCGGCGGCCGGGGTCTCGCTCGCTCGGCTGCGATCCGGCGCGCGGCCGCCGGCGCACGGACGACGAAGGCGAAGCTCGATGCCAGGTCGGCGGGGCGGCCCCATGACTTGATAGAGACTTGATGAAGACTCGATAATCAGGGCCTGACGATCATCGCCGCGCGCGGCAAAATCGAAGCTACGTGACAGATGGAAACATTCCGAAGCATCCCGAAACCGGATTGGCATGACTGGCGCTGCGCCAAGCCCGCCGGCGTCACACATTTGCAACGTTGCACGCGATCGTTCGAGCATGAACATCCTTTAATTTGTATCCGCGCAATCCGTGGCGCCAGCTAGGGCATGATCCGGAAAAGTGCGAAGCGGTTTTTCGAAAAGGATCATGCCTAACGGGCGGCCTAAGGCGCGATGACGATTCAAACCGGGTCTGATCGCGCTTTGAGCGGCCACCTCTGACATTCATACGAGCCATCGTCGGCTCGGGGAGAGTCGATGATCAGTCGCAGGGCTCTTTCCGGATTGTTGATGACGCTGGTCGGCCCCTCGTCGCGGGCCGGCAGCGACAGGCTGGTGCTGGGCCATTGCCAGGGATCATGCGCGAATGTCGACTTGCCGACCCTTGGCTACGATCAGTTCTGCCGGTCGTTGTTCGATATCGCGGCAAGCGGCAGGCTGCGCGCGGTGGCAACCGGTTCGGAGATTCGCGGAGAGATGCGATCTCTCTTCCGCGCGCGGCGGCTTTATCGGCCGTCGCGTGACGAGATCCGGGTTCTCTGGCGCGCGCCCGCGGATGGCTTCTCGGTCGTGAAGGTCGAGTTCGATCTGGAATGCGGCGTGCCGGTGCGCGGATGTCTTGGAATTCCCGACGGAGAATTCAAGGGATTGATCCTGCTCGGCCACGGCATGGCGAACACGCCGGAGCGCTGCTTCGACGATGCCGACAAGGACTACATGAACGCGCTCGGCAAAGGGCTATGTCGGGACGGCTATGTCGTCTGGTGTCCTTACATCGTCCAGATCGGAAATCAGGAGAGCCAGAACAACATCGCCGCGATGCTGGCATCGCACGGTGTCTCCGCCCACAACGTGTCATGCGCATCGCTCGATGCCGGCGAAATCGTTTGCAGGAAGCTCACCGGCGCGTCGGGTTTGAATGTCGGCGTCTACGGGGTTTCCTGGGGCGCCTTTCTCGCGCTGCATCTGGAAGCCGCGACGGGGCGGATGCGGCCGACTGTTGTGTCCGGATATATGCGCGACGAGAAGAGGTTTCTGACGTCATCCGTGATCACCAGGAATCTCGGCGTCGAACTTGCGGCTTACATTCATTTCAGCGCCGGCCGCGCCAAGTACGCCGGCGCGGAGCTGGCGTACTTGCTCTGCCCGTGTCCGCTGTTCGTCGAGATCGGGAGCCGTGACGGTGCAAACGCGCTGGAACTTGGGCGGGATGAAAAGTTTTCACAAATGCAGTCGATCTACGCATCGTCAGGCCATTCGCATTTGATCGACATGGACATCTTCGACGGTGTGCACGAGGTCAGCGGCAAGCGCGCGCGGCCGTGGCTATCCGAACGTCTGGCGTCGCCAGCCTATCAAGACACCTCTCGCTTGAAGAACGCCATCGCGTTGTGAGCGCAGCCTGACCTCGAGAGTACCGAGAGTGCGCTCGTGTGGGATCACATTGACGGGAGCTTTCGGCGCCGGCGGCATGCACTGAGCCGGTCCGCGCGGCCGCAATGGCTGTGTCATGGTGGCGTCGCAGCGCTTCACAAAGCTGGCTGTCGTCGGGATCGGCGCAACGATCGCGATCAGCTTACAGCATTGTCGGATTGGCCGCGTTATGATCTGCTGCAACGCACCTGCCCATCCTGACCTTCGGGTCTGAGGGAACTCGACGTCATATCCGTCTCGTAGCGTCTGTTGGTAGCCGAAGGGTTGGACTGCATGAGTGGTACGGAACGCATGCTCGGTGGCTTGGCAGGGTTTCTCGTATCGGCGGGACTAATGGCGGCGGGAGTATCGGCGGCCCATGCCCAGGCTGGGCCGCCCGGGCCTCCTGCCGTGGGCGTGTTCGAGGCGGTGAAGCGGCCGATCACCGAAACCAATGAATTTCTCGGACGCATCGAAGCCCCCAACCGCGTCAACGTGGTGGCGCGTGTGACCGCGTTCCTGGACAAGCGGAACTTTGTCGAGGGCTCCGAGGTCAAGGCCGGTGATCTCTTGTATCAACTCGAGCGCGGACCGTTCGAGGCCGATCTCGCATCGAAGAAGGCACAGGTCGCCCAATTGCAGGCGACGCTGGTCAACGCCAAGCTGACCACCGATCGCGCCAAGGCCCTGATGGGCGGCCCGGCCGGCCAGCAATCCAATGTTGATGCGGCGGTCGCCAACCAGCAGAGCCTCGAGGCACAGGTGCAGGCCGCGCAGGCGCAGGTCGACCTGTCCCAGATCAATCTCGACTACACCATGATCCACTCGCCGATCGACGGCAGGATCGGACGCACCGCGGTCACCGCGGGCAACGTCGTGACGCCGAGCTCGGGAACCCTGACGACCATCGTCAGCCAGGACCCGATGTATGTCACCTTTCCCGTGCCGGTGCGCGAGGCGCTCGATCTGCGCGACCGTTATGCGACGCGCGGCGGCTTCAAGGCCGTCGTCATCCGCCTGCGGTTGCCGGACGGCCGGCTCTTCGACAAGACCGGCGAGCTGAATTTCGTCAACAACACGATCGCGCAGAACACCGATACCATCTCCCTGCGCGGCACCATCCCCAATCCGCCGACATATACCTCCGTCGCGGCCGGCGGCTCGCTCCGCGAACTCACCGACAATGAGTTCGTGACCGTTCTCCTCGAAGGCGTGCAGCCGGTCGAGGTGCTCGCGATCCCGCGTTCGGCGGTGCTGTCGGACCAGCAAGGCGAATATGTCTATGTCGTCGGCGCGGACAACAAGGCCGAGCAAAGGCGGATCCAGCTTGGGCAATCGACCGCAACGATTGCGGCGGTGACGGGTGGCATCTCGCTCGGCGACAAGGTCGTCGTCGAGGGGTTGCAGAAGGTCAAGCCGGGCGAGGTGGTGGCGCCGGGGCCCGTCAGCGCGCTGATCCAGTCGAGCATGAAGGTTTCGGCGGACAGCGGCGCGAGCAACACGCCGAAATCGACGGGCAATAACCCATGATTTCTGCCGTCTTCGTCGATCGTCCGCGGCTTGCGATCGTCATCGCGTTCGTGATCACGATCGCGGGCGCGCTGGCGCTGATGCAGATTCCGGTCGCGCAGTTTCCGGACATCGTGCCGCCGCAGGTCACGGTCTCCGCCGTATTCCCCGGCGCATCGGCCGAAGTGGTCGAATCGAGCGTCGCCCAGCCGCTGGAAGCGCAGGTCGTGGGTGTCGACAAGATGCTCTACATGAAGTCGACCAGCGGCAATGACGGCAGCTACACGCTGACGGTCTCGTTCGCGCTCGGCACCGATCCCGATATCAACACCGTCAACGTCAACAACCGCGTGCAGAGCGCGCTCGCGCAATTGCCGACCGAGGTGCAGGCGCAGGGCCTGACCGTGCAGAAGAAATCCTCGGCGGTGCTGCAATTCATCGTGCTGTACAGCAAGAGCGGCGATCAGGATCCGCTGTTCATCACCAACTACGCCATCATCAACGTGCTGGACGCGATCTCGCGCACGCCTGGTGTCGGACAGGCCTCGCTGTTCGCGAAGCTGAACTACTCGATGCGGATCTGGTTCGACACCCAGCGCCTGACCAGCCTCAACCTGGCGCCGTCGGACGTGATCGCCGCGATCAGGGCGCAAAGTGTGCAGGCGCCGGTCGGCCGCATCGGCGCGCGTCCGATCAGCAATGACCAGCAGTTCCAGTTCAATGTGCAGACGCAGGGCCGCCTGACGACATCCAAGCAGTTCGGCGACATCGTGCTGCGGGCCAATCCGGATGGCTCGGTGCTGCGGATCAGGGACGTTGCTCGTGTCGAGATCGGCGCGCAGAACATGGATTCGGAGTCGCGGATCGACGGCAATCCCGGCGTGCCGATGGGCATCTATCTCGCGCCCGGCGCCAATGCGGTGACCACGGCCAAGGCGGTGCAGGCCACGCTTGCGCGGCTGTCGGAGCGGTTTCCGCCGGGGCTGACCTATCTCGTGCAGTACGATTCCACCACATTCGTCTCCGATACGATCAAGGAGGTGATGAAGACGCTCGGCGAGGCCTTCGTGCTCGTCGTGATCGTGGTGTTCCTATTCCTCGGCAATCTGCGCGCCACGGTGATCCCCGCGGTCGCGGTTCCGGTCAGCCTGATCGGCGCCTTCGCGGTGCTGCTGGCGCTCGGCTATTCCGCCAATACGGTCTCGCTGCTGGCGATGGTGCTGGCGATCGGCATCGTGGTCGACGACGCCATCGTCGTGGTCGAGAACGTCGAGCGCGTCATGGAGGAGGAGCCGGAGCTGTCGCCGGCCGACGCCACCAAGAAGGCGATGGCCCAGATCACGGCGCCGATCATCGCGATCTCGCTGGTGCTGCTCTCGGTGTTCGTGCCGATCGCGTTCATCCCGGGCATTTCCGGCACGCTGTTCCGCCAGTTCGCGGTGACGATCAGCGCCGCGATGGTGATCTCGGCGCTGAATGCGCTGACCTTGTCGCCGGCACTGTGCGCCGTGTTCCTGCGTCATGGCGGGCCGCGCCGCGGCATCATGGGACGGGTGCTCGGCAGCATCGACTGGGTACGTGACCGCTACGCCGGCGTGGTGCAACGGCTGGTTCGTGTGGCGGTGCTGTCACTGGTTGCGGTGCTGGTGTTTGCCGGCGCGGTGTTCGGCGTGTCGAAGATCACGCCGACCGGCTTCCTGCCTGAGGAGGATCAGGGCGCCTTCTTCATCGCGGTGCAATTGCCCGACGGCGCGTCGGTGGCACGCACCAGCGAGGTCACCAAGCAGGTCGAGGCACTCTTGAAGAAGAATCCGGCGATCGACCATGTGCTGTCGATCATCGGCTTCTCGCTACTCGACGGTGCCAGCGAGCCGAATTCGGCATTCATGGTGGCACGCATGAAGGCGTTCGCCGATCGCAAGGCCGTCACCGACTCGGTGCAGGCTGCGATCGGGCAGACCTTCGTTGGGGGATCGCAGATTCGCCAGGCTTCGGTGCTGCCGTTCAACCTGCCGCCGATCATCGGGCTTTCGACCTCCGGCGGTTTCGAATATCAGCTCGAGGCGCTGGAGGGGCAGGATCCGGCTTCGCTCAGCAGCGTGATGGGCGGGCTGATCGGTGCTGCGAACCGCAATCCAAATCTGGCCCGCGTGTTCTCGACCTTCACCGCGACCAACCCGTCGGTCTATCTCGACATCGATCGCGCCAAGGCGCAGGCGCTCGGCCTCAACATGGCCGACGTCTTCACCGCGCTGCAGGCCACGCTCGGCGGCATCTACGTCAACAATTTCAACCTGTTTGGCCGCACCTGGCAGGTCAATGTACAGGGCGACGCGGCCAACCGCCGCGACATCCCCGACATCTGGCAGATCTATGTGCGCAACAGCGGCGGCGAGATGGTGCCGATCCGTTCGATCGCAAGCCTGCGCATCGTGACCGGACCGCAGGTGATCACGCGCTACAACAATTATCGTTCGGTCACCGTGAACGGCAGCCCGGCGGCGGGCGTGTCCTCGGGCACCGCGATCGCGACGATGGCCGAGCTCTCCAAGTCGACGCTGCCTTCCGGCTATTCCTACGAGTGGACCGGCACGGCCTATCAGGAGCAGGCGGCCTCCGGCCAGACCGGCATCATTCTCGGCCTCGCGGTGCTGTTTGCCTATCTGTTCCTGGTCGCGCTGTATGAGAGCTGGACGATCCCGATTCCCGTGCTGCTATCGGTCGCGGTCGGCGTGTTCGGTTCCTATCTTGCGATCAAGCTCGCGGGCCTCAACCTCGATCTCTACGGTCAGATCGGCCTCGTGGTGCTGATCGCGCTCGCCGCCAAGAACGGCATCCTGATCGTCGAGTTCGCCAAGGAGCAGCGCGAGGCCGGCAAGCCGATCGCGGAGGCCGCGACGATGGGCGCGCAAATGCGCTTCCGCGCCGTCATGATGACATCAATTGCCTTCATCCTCGGCCTGGTGCCGCTGGTGGTCGCGACCGGTGCCGCGGAAATCAGCCGCCGTGCGGTCGGCACCGCGGTGTTCGGCGGTATGCTCGCCGCAAGCTCGGTCGGCATCTTCCTGGTGCCGATGCTGTTCGTCACCTTCCAGGGCTGGCGCGAGGGTGTAAAGAACCGCTTCGGCAGACGGACCAAGGCGGAACAGCCTGCCTCGCATTAGATCCTGCCTAATCCCTTCGCGCATTAGGGAGGCGCGTGGGGCGGGTCTATGCTGCTGGCCTCATCGATGGAGTTCTGGATTGAGCGTTGCCTTCACCAAGGAAGAAAGTGCCGAGACCGCGTCCGAAACGCTGTTGCCGGACCGCCCCATTTCGCCGCATCCCAACCTGGTGACCGAAGCAGGACGCAAGGCGCTGGAGCGTGAGCTCCAGGCGGCACGCGAGGCCCTTGAGGCCGCGCAGCAGCTGGACGACGTCAACGAACGGCGGCGGCAGTCGGCGGTTCCGTTGCGCGACGCGCGCTATCTCACAGAGCGGCTCCGCACCGCGCAGGTCGTGCCTGACCCTGCTTCCACCGAAACTGTTGCCTTCGGCAGCACGGTGACTTTCAGCCGCACCGACGGGCGGGTGCAGACCTATCGCATTGTCGGCGAGGACGAAGCCGACCCAAAGGCAGGCTCGATTTCCTTTGTCTCGCCGGTAGCGAGGTCGCTGATGGGCAAAGCCCTGGGCGACGTCGCAGGCTCGGGCGATCAGGAGCTGGAGATCGTCGCGATCGCTTAGAGAGTGATGGGATTAGATTGAATGGCGGTCGCAAAGGCGGCGCGTCCCCTCGCCCCGTTCTTACGGGGAGAGGGTTTGGGGTGAGGGGCTGCCTCCGCACACGCGGAGACAGATACTCTCGCGGAGACCCCCTCTCACCCGGAACGCATCTGCCGATGCGTTCCGAGCTCTCCCCGCACGCGGGGCGAGGTGAACCGGAGTCCGCCGCTCGATTCGGAGCAAAGTGATCACGCTGCCGGCAGGGCAAGCCGCTCGATAGTCTGAATATGCCGCGCCAGCAGGCTGCAGGCCTGTTCGATGTTGCGTGCGCGCAGCGCCTGCAGGATCACGCGATGATCCTGGCTCGGCCGCGGCCGCCAGCCGGCGTTGCGCGCCATCGCGAACACCAGTCGCGAATTCGCAAGCTGCAGGCCGTCGAGGCTGGCAAGCAGCCGCGGCATCGCGCACGGCGCCACCAGCGCATGGTGAAAGGCGCGATTGGCCATCTCGAAATCCTGCACCGTCTCGGCACTGTCGCCTTGGATCATGGCGAGTTCGATCCGTGCCAGATGGGCCGATGTGAGCCTGGGGGCGGCATTGCGCAACGCGACCACCTCGAGCGCGGCGCGCATCTCGGCGATTTCCTTCACCGACCTGGTGTCGAGCGGCGCGACCCGCACCCCGCGTCGCGGCACCGCAACAACGAGATGCTGCGCCTCCAATTGCATGAAGGCCTCGCGCACCGGCACGTGGCTCGAATGGAATTCGCGCGCGATATGATCCTGCCGCAGCGGCGCGTCCGGCAGCAATTCGCCGTTGATGATGCGCTCGCCGATCGCTTCGGCGATGCGCCCCGCGGTGGTCGTGTTCTCGCCTTCGCTCGTCATAGATTATCTATCGTAAAAACGGGTGCGCGCGCGTACTGGCTCGGCTAGCATCGTTCTAAGTCCACAGATCATAGATAATATACCAGATTATCTATGGTCCACAGCAAACGAGAAAGCAAGCCATATGGTTGATGTCGTGGAAATCGAACGGACCGACAGCGGCACCAGTGCAGCGCCCCGCAAGACCTGGGACCGTACCGAGGCTGAAGCACTCTACAATTTGCCGTTCGCGGATTTGATGTTTCAGGCGCAAGGCGTGCATCGCGCCAACTTCAATCCGAACCATGTCGAAACCGCGAGCCTGCTCAGCATCAAGACCGGCGGCTGCCCGGAAGACTGCGGCTACTGCTCGCAAAGCGCGCATTACGACACCGGCCTGAAGGCCACTCGCCTGATGCCGCGGGACGAAGTGGTCGCGGTCGCGCAACGCGCCAAGGACGCCGGCGCAACCCGCTTCTGCATGGCTGCGGCCTGGCGCAGCCCGAAGGACCGCGATCTCGATCAGGTCTGCGACATGGTCAGCGCGGTGAAGGGCCTCGGCATGGAAACCTGCGTCACGCTCGGCATGCTGACGCCAAAGCAGGCCGAGCGTCTCTCTGACGCCGGGCTCGATTTCTACAACCACAACGTCGACACCTCGCCCGAGTTCTACGACAAGATCATCACCACCCGCACCCTGCAGGATCGCATCGATACGCTCGCGCATGTGCGCGACGCCGGCATCAAGGTCTGCTGCGGCGGCATTATCGGCATGGGTGAACAGGTCGATGACCGGCTCGGCATGCTGATGCTGCTTGCCAATCTCCCCAGCCATCCGGAGAGCGTGCCGATCAATCTGTGGAACGAGGTCAATGGCGTTCCGGTCAACGACACCGCGGAACGGCCCGATCCGATCGCGCTGGTGCGTCTGGTTGCCACTGCGCGGATCATGATGCCGAAGAGCGTGGTGCGGCTGTCGGCCGGACGGCAATACATGACCGACGAGCTGCAGGCGATGTGCTTCCTCGCCGGCGCGAATTCGATCTTCATCGGCGATGTGCTGCTGACCACCAGGAACCCGCAGCGCGATCGCGACGCCGATTTGCTGGACCGGCTCGGCATCAACTCCGCCCTCGCCTGAGCGCAACTCCGGCACGCGCGCGGCGGGATTCGCCGCGCGACCAACTACAAATCTGAGAGAGAAGCATGAGCGCAATCCATGCGGCCAAGGTCGCTGATTACGCCGCGGCCTTGCACGCCCTGAGCAAGGACGATCGGCTGCGCGGTCTCAAGCCGCGCGCGGGCATCGATTTCGTCTCGAACGACTATCTGGCGCTC
The DNA here is from genome assembly GCF_032654765.1 of Bradyrhizobium sp. 33ap4. Lineage (NCBI taxonomy): Bacteria > Pseudomonadati > Pseudomonadota > Alphaproteobacteria > Hyphomicrobiales > Nitrobacteraceae > Bradyrhizobium > Bradyrhizobium sp. 33ap4. The sequence continues at coordinate 53,078 of NZ_JAUMTJ010000007.1, forward strand.
GCGAACGCGCCGCGCATCAAGAATGCGGTCTCGGCCGCGCTCGAGGCCGGCACACCGATCGGCGCCGGTGGGTCGCGGCTGCTGCGCGGCAATTGCGAGGAGCACGAACGGCTAGAGGCCGAAGCCGCCGCGTTCTTTGGAGCCGAGACGGCGCTGTTCTTCGGCGGCGGCTATGTCGCCAATTTCGCCGTGCTGACGACGCTGCCGCAGCGCGGCGATCTCCTGGTGCTCGATTCTCTCGTGCACGCCAGCATCCATGAAGGCGCGCGGGCCGGCCGGGCCGAATTCCGGATCAGCGCGCACAATGATCCCCAGTCGGTCGAAGACACCATTCGCGGCTGGCGTGCCGAGGGCGGCACGGGCCGGGCCTGGATCGTGGTCGAAAGCGTCTACAGCATGGATGGCGACGTCGCGCCGCTCGACGACCTCGTCGGCATCGCGGACCGGCACGACGCGTTCCTGATGGTGGACGAGGCGCATGGCACCGGCGTCTATGGCGAGCAGGGGCGTGGGCTGACGGCGTCCTATGAGGGGCGCGAGAACCTCGTGATCGTTCATACCTGCGGCAAGGCGCTGGGCGCCGCCGGCGCGCTGGTCACCGCTTCGACCGTGCTGCGCGACTTCATGGTCAATCGCTGCCGCCCGTTCATCTTCGCCACTGCACCGTCGCCACTTGTGGCCGTCGCCGTGCGCGAGGCGCTGCTGATCCTGCAGCAGGAGCCCGTGCATCAGCAGCGCCTGGCAAAACTGGTCGCGTTCACGCATCGCGAGCTCGACCTGCGCGGTTGGCGCAGCCCGTCGCGCTCGCAGATCGTGCCCTATATCGTCGGCGACAATGCGCGTGCGATGCAGCTGGCGTCTGCGCTGCAGGCGCGCGGCTTCGATATCAGAGGCATCAGGCCGCCGACCGTGCCGGCAGGCTCTGCCCGGTTGCGGATTGCGCTGACCCTTAATGTCGACGAGGACGACGTGCGCGCGCTGCTCGACGCGCTGGTCGACGAGACCAAAGGCTGGTCGCGATGACGAGCCGGATCGTGATCGCCGGCACCGATACCGGGATCGGGAAGACGGTGTTCTCCGCGGGCCTCGCCGGCCTCCTCGGCGCGCGCTACTGGAAGCCGGTTCAGGCCGGCCTCGAGGAGGAAACCGATGCGCAACTGGTCGCACGGCTTGGCGGGCTCCCGGCGGATCGCATCGTGCAGGAGCGTTACCGGCTTCGAACGCCGGCTTCGCCGCATCAGTCCGCCGCGCTCGACGGCGTGCGCATCGACGCTGCCGCGCTCGGCGTGCCCGATGCCGGGGACCGTCCGCTGGTGATCGAGGGCGCCGGCGGGCTGATGGTGCCGCTCGACGGCAACACGCTCTATATCGATATCTTCGCGCGATGGCGCCTTCCGGTCGTGCTGTGCGCCCGCACCGCGCTCGGCACCATCAATCACTCGCTGTTGTCGGTCGAGGCGCTGCGCACGCGCGGGATCGACATTCACGGGATCGCATTCATCGGCGAGAGCAATCCCGAGAGCGAGCGCGCGATCTGCGAGATCGGGCAGGTGCGCCGGCTAGGCCGGTTGCCCTGGCTTGCTCCGCTTGCGGCAGACACGCTGCAGGCAGCGTTCAAGGCGTCGTTCCGGCGGGAAGATTTCAATCCATGACATCCGCTCGGAAGTCGCCGATCTGGCACCCGTTCACCCAGCACGCGCTGCACGGCGAGATGACGAGGATCGTGCGTGGGGAGGGCGCCTATCTCTACACCGCGGATGATCGCCGCATCATCGATGCGATCGCATCTTGGTGGGTCGTGACCCACGGCCATTGCCATCCGCACATCGTGCGCGCGATCCAGGACCAGGCGGAGCAGCTCAACCAGATCATCTTCGCGGGCCATACCCACGATCCGGCCGAGCAGGTCGCCGCGCAGCTGTTGAAGCTGGCGCCCGACGGGCTCGATTACGTGTTCTTCTCCGACTCTGGCTCGACCAGCGTCGAGGTGGCGCTGAAGATGGCGCTCGGCTACTGGCACAATATCGGCGCGACGCGCACGCAGATCATCGTGATGGAAAATTCCTACCATGGCGACACGGTCGGGACGATGTCGGTCGGCGCGCGCGGCGTCTTCAACAGGGCTTACGAGCCGCTGCTGTTCGACGTCGCGTCGATCCCGTTTCCGGCGCCTGGCTATGAACAGACGACGCTCGACGCGCTCGAAGCCGCGTGCAGGAAGGAATCCGCGGCAGTGTTCATTGTCGAACCGCTGATCCTGGGTGCGGGCGGGATGCTGATGTATCCGCCCTGGGTGCTGAAGGAAATGAAACGCATCTGCGCAGCCGCTGGCGTGTTGTTCATCGCCGACGAGGTGATGACCGGCTGGGGCCGCACCGGCACCTTGTTCGCCTGCGAGCAGGCGGACGTCAGGCCCGATATCGCCTGCTATTCGAAGGGCCTCACCGGCGGTTCGCTGCCGCTCGCGGTGACGCTCTGCCGGGCCGAGATCTACGACGCACATTATTCCAGTGATCGTTCGCGCACCTTCTTCCATTCCAGCTCCTACACGGCAAACCCGGTCGCCTGCGCTGCTGCAAAAGCAAACCTCGAGCTCTGGCAACACGGTGCAGGCGCGCGCGTCTCCGCGGTGGCTGCGATGCAGGAGCGTCTGCTCGCCGCGTTCCGTGCCGACGCCCGCTTCGAGAACGTCCGCCGCACCGGGACCGTCACCGCACTTGATCTGAAGGCGAGCGATGCGGGCTATCTCGCCGGCATCGGCCCAAAGCTTCAGGCCTTCTTCGAACGCCGCAATCTGCTGCTGCGGCCGCTCGGCAACACGATCTACGTCATGCCGCCCTATTGCGTCACCGAGGCGGATCTCGAGGAGATCTACGACGGGATCAGCTGTGCGGCCGACGCGCTGGCTTGACGGCGCGCTTCGCGCCCAAAAGTCAGGGATGATGATCGCATCGCGGTCGTGGTGTGCGCGATGGGGTCTCATACGACATCGGCGTGCCCTTGCAGGCACGCCGATGAGCCCGATCATGAGTGTTGGTGTGGCGCCGGACGCGGCCTCGCAGCAGGATGCGGCCGTGGCGCCGGTCGTGACACATGCGGCGGCGCGGGCCGATGCACAACCGCTTGCGCGACGCGCGGTGCCGGTGGATGCGCGACCGCGCGTGGCTGCGGCGGTGCACGCTGCACGAGCTGCGGTCTTGACGCCGGCGGAGCGACGTGCGGCGCGGGTGCGGGATGTGCGCCGGTGCCGGGGAGAGCATGCGCAGTCGGCAAGGCGTGTCCCGGCGGTAAGGCGTGTGCCGGCGGCAAAGCGTTCCCCGTCGGTAGAGCGTGTCCGGCCGGCGAAGCATTTGCTGTCGGCAGGGCATGTCCTGGCGGCGGAGCATTCCCCGTCGGGAGAGCATGTCCCGTTGGCAAGGCGTGTGCGGCCGTGGGTTGCGCATGTCGGGGCGGCGGCGCCGCGATCGGCTTGCCCGGGCGCGCGGCCACCACGCCGGCGCCGCTGAACCGTGCTGCGTGCGCGGTCGCGGCGACCGCCGGATGACCATGGTTGTTGGCGAGCGTCAGCGCCGGATTCTTCATCGCCGCCTCCGCGTGTCGCGTCTGCTCGCCGGTCGCGGCCATGTGGTGCCCGCTCTGGGCCGCGAGCTGCTGCGGCGTCGGCTTCACCGTGGTGCCGCCGGTGCCGCCGTTGTAGCTGACGTTGGTCGTGTTGTTGACGACGGTCTTGTTGTAGACGTTGGTGACCGAGACGTTCGAGATGTTGTTGACGGAGCTGTTGTAGAAGAAGCTGCCGCCGCGCCAGTAGCCGCCCTCATAGCCGACGCCGGTGTAGCCGAAGCCATAAGAGATGCCGCCGTAGAAGCCGACGGTCGCGCCCCAATATCCGGCGTGGAAGGCGTAGGCGCCGTCGCTCCAGCCCCAATAGCCGGGGGTCCACAGCAATTCGGGCGCAGGCGGAAGCACCCATGTGCCGGGCACCCAGTAGTAACCGGTGTCGTCGTTCCATGCCCAATAGCCCGGAGTCCAGATGTAGCCGGGCGCGGGGATCGGCGGCTGGACATAGACCGGCAATGGCGGCGGCGCCGCATTGACGGTGATGCCGATGGCAAGCTGCCCGCGTGCTGGCGCGAGCGGTGAGAGACAGCAGAGGCTGAGAGCCAAGGCGAAAGGCAGTCCGGCGATGCGGCGCATGGCACATACTCCAATCTTCTTCCCCCAGCGTTGGAGTCGAATAGTGGCGGCGAGATGAACCCGTTGTGAATGTTTGTGCTGACACCGTGATTTCGAGGTCGCGCGACGGCGGGATCGTTAACGACGGCGAATGCAAGTCAGCTCGGTGTCAGGATGGAACGCGACGGTGCGGTCGCGTCAGCTTCATCACTGCGCCAAATAGTCGAATTTTCGATTTGAATTGGACGACGACCCCCTGCGCGTCATCAATCGGTGCCCGGAGCATCCGGCTGCCAAAGGCCGGGCAGGGAGGTTTGGCATGGCGCGATCCGCCGACATCGACATCAACGCGGGCGCGCGCCTCGACAGGCTACCGATCTGCGGATTCCACTGGCGCATCCTGGCCCTGATCGGCGCCGGCATGTTCCTCGACGCGTTCGATATCTATCTGGCCGGCGGCGTGCTGGGCGCCGTGCTCAAGGAAGGCTGGTCGACGCTCGAGCTCAACGCCGCATTCGTCTCCGCGACCTTCGTCGGGATGACGATCGGCGCGTGGTGCTCCGGCATCCTCGGCGATCGGTTCGGCCGCCGCTTCTCCTATCAGATGAACCTCGCGATCTTTGGCCTCGCCTCGATCGCCGCGGCCTTCGCGCCGAACATGATGGTCCTGATCGGCCTGCGTTTCATCATCGGCATTGGCCTCGGCGCAGAGATCGTGGTCGGCTACGCGACGTTGACGGAATTCGTGCCGGCTTCGTCGCGTGGGCGGTGGATCGGGCTGCTGGCCGTGATCACCAATTTCTCGCTGTTCGTCTCGTCGATGGTCGGCCTGTGGGTGATCCCGACGCTTGGATGGCGCTACATGTTCGGCCTTGTCGGTTGCCTTGCGATGGTCGTCTGGATTCTGCGCAAGTCGATGCCGGAATCGCCGCGCTGGCTCGCCGCCAACGGACGCGCCGATGAAGCCGAGAAGATCCTGTCGGCGATCGAAGTCGAGGCCGCGCGCAAGGCGACACTGCCTGCCGTCGCTGCCCGCGCGCCGGTGCAGGAGTCTCCCGGCGCGGTCTGGCGTCTGTTCCAGCCGCCGTATCTCGCGCGCACGCTGCTCGGCAGCCTGTTGCACATCGTCGTCGGCTTCAGCCTCTACGGGTTCATCGGCTGGCTGCCGACCTTCATGGTCAAGGGCGGCCACAGCGTGGTTTCCTCGCTGGGCTACACCACGGTGATGGCGCTGGGCGGCCCGGTCGGATCGCTGATCGGGCTCGTGCTGGCGGACCGGCTCGGACGCAGGCTGTCGATCGTCTGTTCGTCGATTGCGGCAGCGGCGCTCGGTATCGCCTATCCATACATGCCGGATGGTGTTGCGCTCGCGGGTGTGGGCTTCCTGCTGATCACGGCGATCTACGTGATGCTGGCGACCGGGTTCGCGATGCACGTCCCCGAACTGTTTCCGACGCGGTATCGGCTTCGCGGCACGGCGATCTGCGCCACATCCGGACGCATCGCGACCGCGCTGGTTCAATACGTCGTGGTTGCGATCTTCGCCTGGCAGGGGCTGACCGGCGTGCTGACGACCCTGGCCGGCATCCTCGTCTTCCAGGCCGTGGTCTTCCTCGTGTTCGGTTTCGAGACCAAGGGGCGCTCTTTAGAGGACGCATCGGCCGTCACGGACGCCTAGGCAGCACGTCAATCGCCCATGGCGCGGAGGCCGGCGGACCTCGGCGCCTAGTTCAGGTCGGAGCACGCCGCCCTGATCCGGTCGCGGAGCCAGCCGTTCGCGTTGCTCTGATCGTATCTGCGGTGCCAGTACAACATCCAGTCAAACGGCGCGGATTCGAACGGCAGTTCCTCCATCCTCAGATCATCGTCCATCAGCACGGTCGCGAGGTGCCTCGGCATCACCGCGAGCAGATCGGTCTTCTTCAAGACATGGGGCACGACCAGCCAATGCGGCACGTTCAGGGCGATGCGTCTTCGATGGCCGCGTTCGGCGAGCACGTCGTCGACGAAGCGAAGATCGGTCGGGCTCATCGAGACCTTCATGTGCTCCCGCGCGATGAAGCGCTCAAAAGTCAGCCGTGCGCGCTTGATCTGGTGTCCGCGTCGCATCAGGCAGACCATGCGGTCGCGGAGCAGCGTCTCGGAACGGATCGATGCGGAATGCTCGAGCCCCATGCTCACCGCGACGTCGATCTCGTCCCGCTCGAGCGCATCGATCGTCAGGGCGGGCGGCAGATGGATCGTGTTGTAGGAGATACGCCCCTCCGGCGGCCGCGCTGCGGCGAGCCGCGGCAGCAGCAGGCACGCGAGAATGTCCGACATCCTGATCGTGAAGGTGCGTTCGGTCCGGTCTGGATCGAAGCCGGCGTCGCTCGCCATCACGCGCTCGACCTGACGCAGAACCTGGCGCAGCGGCTCCGCCAGTTCGGTGGCGCGGGGCGTCGGCTTCATCCCGGTTGTGGTCCGCACTAGGAGTTCGTCCTTGAACATCGCGCGCAGCCGGTTAAGCGCATTGCTCATCGCGGGTTGGCTGAGGCCGACCCGGTCTGCCGCCTTGGTGACGTGACGCTCGGTCAGCAATGCGTCCAGCGCGACGAGCAGATTGAGGTCGATGGATCGAAGGTTCATTCATCATTCATATCGTGAATGACGAGAGACAACAAATCCATTTCATCCATGATGGCGCAGCGCGTATCAATCGATCAGGACCAAGGAGGCACCAATGAGCTTTGAGACGATCAAGCGCGACGTGAAGATCTGCATGTTCGACCAGTACGGCACGGTCGTCGACATGCAGGGCGGCCTGACCAGGATCGCGGCGCCGTTCCTCGAGAAGAAGGGCTGGAAGGGCGATCCGAATTCCTTCGTCACGTGGTGGCGTCGCACGCATTTCGAGAACTCGATGATCGATGCGCTGCTGCATCGCGAGCACACGCCCTATCGCGAGATCGGGCACCGCGCGGTTGCCCACGTCATGGACCGCGCGAAGATCGACTATACGATGGACGATGTGCGCTACCTCGTGGGCGAGATCGAGAAGCTGTTGCCGTTTCCAGAGGTGCCGGACGCACTCGCGCGGCTGCAACGCAAGTACAAGCTCGTCGTGCTCTCGAACGGCGATCCGGACATGCTCGAGACCGCGAAGCAGTACCACAAGGTCCCGTTCGATCGCGTGATCTCGGTGGCCGAAGCCAATTCGTTCAAGCCGCATGTCGCGACCTATACGAAAGCGGCCGAGATCATGGGCGTGAAGCCGGCGCAGGTGCTGTTCGTGGCCAATCATGCCTTCGACTGCATCGGCGCCAAGTCCGCCGGCATGCGGACGGCCTTCATCGATCGGCGCAGCCGCCCGTTCGGCATCACGCCGCATCAGCCCGATATCCTGGTGCCGTCGATGAAGGACCTCGCCGATGCGATCGTCTGATCGCGAGCCGCTGTCGGGCATCAGGGTCCTCGACCTCTGCCGGGTGGTCTCTGGCCCGTTTGCCACGATGCAGCTCGGCGATCTCGGCGCCGACATCGTCAAGATCGAGGATCCGCGACAGGGCGACGAGAGCCGCCGCTACGGGCCGCCGTTCATCGGCGGCGAGAGTGCGTATTTCCTGTCGGTGAACCGCAACAAGCGAAGTTGCGCCATCGATCTGAAGTCGCCGGCCGGGCGCGACGCGGTGCTCGATCTTGCATCCGTCGCCGATGTCGTCATCGAGAACTTCCGCCCCGGTACCCTGGACAAATGGGGGCTCGGCTTCGACGCGCTGCGCGGCCGCAAGGCCGACATCATCCTGTGCAGCATCTCGGGATTCGGTCGCACCGGCGCCGACGCCGCGCGCCCCGGCTACGATCTGATCCTACAGGGCGAATCCGGCGTGATGGACATCACCGGCGATCCGGACGGACCGCCGACCAAGGTCGGCACGTCGATCGCGGACCTCGTCACGGGCCTTTATGCGTCGCATTCGGTGTTGGCCGCGCTGATGCGCAAGAGCCGCACCGGCGAGGGCGGCCGGGTCGACGTCTCCATGCTCGACGCCATGGCATCGCTGCTGACGTTCAACGCCGGCATGTACTTCGCCTCGGGACAAAGCCCGAAGCGCCGCGGCAATGTCCATCCGACCATCAGCCCGTATGAACCGTTCGAGGCGAGTGACGGCTGGATTAATGTCGGGGTCGCGAACGACAAGTTCTGGGCGGCGTTTTGCGGCGTCGTCGGCCGTCCGGAGCTGCGCGAGGACATCCGCTTCGCAACCGCTCCGAAGCGTGCGGCGAGCCGCAACGAGCTCGTCGCGATCCTTTCGCCGATTTTTGCCCGGCGAAGTCGCGCCGACTGGCTGCAGGCGCTCGGCGCGGCGGGCATTCCGTGCGGCGCGATCAAGTCGGTCGGCGAGGTCTGCGAAACGCCGCAGCTCACGCAGCGGGGAATGGTCCAGACCATCAGCCATCCGGCGGCGGGAGATGTTAAGTTCATCGCGAGGCCGACGCGGTTCGGCGACGAACCGCCGCCACCTTCCACGCCGCCGCCGATGCTCGGCGAACACACAGGCGAGGTATTTGCGGAATGGCTCGGCTGGAGCGACGATCGGCTCGAGAGGTCAGCGGTCGATGGCGCGTTCGGCGACTTTGGACGGACGTTCGTGCGATCGTCGATGTGAGCGGCGCCGCTGCGGTCGCGCCGCGCCGCCCAACGTGCGGCGAAATGGCGCGTAGCACAGTCCTGGCCTTTACCTGATCAAGCGCGCCCGTCCGCGGGAATTAAGAACTCGCTTTCCAAGATACAGAATTTGGATGGCGCAATCCTGAATCGACGCCAATATTCTGGCCCAGGTTGAGGAGCGGCGCGCGATGAAGGACTTTATTGCCAAGTTCCTAACGTACAATCTGGAGATGCTTGCCAAGGCCTCGGATGAGGACCCGGCCGCGCATGACCAGAATGCAGTCTGGCTGCGCGCTGCGATTCCGGCTTGTCCGGCGGCAGCCGAGATCGGTTGGATCGGCGGCAATCCAGAACTTCCTGATCCCTTCCAATGGCCCAGCAGGGACGGCCAGCCGTATCAGTTTCTTTGCCAGATCAATTGCGCGTCCTTGCCGCCCAGCCTGTGGGGCGGCGTCGGTCAGAGGACGGGATGGCTGGCATTTTTCGCAGCCGTTTCCGGCCGTATCGACGTGAAGGTCATCCATCAACCGACGCTCGGACCGCAACGTCGCAACGAACGCGCCTGGCAGAAGAGCGCCACGGGTCTGTATTGGGTCGATGACAAGTATGACGGGCTGCTGGCACCGCCGCCCAGATGGCCGCTCGACTTCGTGCATCCCGTCGACGGCGAAAGCTGCGTTCCAAACCGGCTGCGGCGCAATCCTTCTGCCGATGCAGTTTTCGCCATCGCATCGTGGGAGCTTCAGCCGATCGATTGGAGAACGCTCGAACTGCTCGTGCAGGAGGCGCTTGCCCAATCGAGGGCGTGGGCGGCGCGTCTGACCGACGCGGCGCGGCAGCAGGAAGCGCGGCTCAAGCCGCCGCGCAAGGAGCTGGTGACTGCGTTCGAGCAACTCGCTGAAACAGCGGAACGGCTGCGCGAGGCGTTGGCACGTTCCGAAGCGGAGCAGCCATTCTCGTTGCAAAGCTGGCTGTCCCACGCCGAACTGGTCCTGCGCATCAGGGAGCTGCACGACGAGATCACCTTGCAGCGTGGCGGCAGCTTCGTTGCGGCGCTCGACAAGTCGGAAATCGAGCTCGCCAATGGCGAGGGTTTTCTGGCGCCGATCTGGGTGAAATCGAAAGCGCCTCTGTTTCCGCCCGATACCGAGCAAGGGCGCAGATATGCCGGGCTGGTTCGGCTCATTCAGGACCTTGAACGAGATATTCAGGCCGACGTACGGATGCCGTCGCCCGACAGGGGCGTTTCAGCCGATCTCGCCGGCTGGCTGGAATACAGGGAGAAGTTTCCGCAGGACTGGGAAGCCTATGCGGCGCGGGTTCGCGGGATTCGCAAACTGTACTACGCGTTCTGGATCGACAACGCCGCGGCGCTCGAGACGACGATGGCGCATGGTCGCGGGCTGCCGCCGCCCGAAAGCTGGGCAGACGCCCGCGGGCGCGCGGAGAGCGAGCGCGACTGGGCGCATGAGCAATTGCGCAGGTTCGGAACGGCCGAGGCAAGCGAGGGCCAGAGGCCCGCCATCGCACGGAGCAGGCAGCAGAAGGCCGAGGCGCTCGTCGCAGAGCTGGAAGCGGTCATGCGCAGGATCCGCAATCGCCAGAGCGAGGCCGCGTTCGTGCCCGACGAGTGGACCGCGCTCTATCGGCTGCTCGATGAGCGTGCGGCCGATCAGGCGCTGCCGGAGTTTTGGTCGACGGGGTACAGGGTGTTGCGCTCCGAAATCGCCAAGCAGCTTTACGCCGACGATCCCGATGCAGTGATCCCGGCGGCCCGGCATCCGCTTGAGACCGACTGGGCGTTCGACGCCGAGCAAGCCACGCTCCAGATCGGCGGCGCCCCGCGCGGCTGGTGCGCGGACTTTATCGAAAACAAGCCGAACTCGGTCATGCTGCTGCAATTTCAGAGCAACAATCTCACGCATTTCAGATGCGGCGACGTCAGCGACCTCGTCGTCTCGATCTCCCGCTCCGATCTTGAACGGTACGACTTCAGACATGTGCGGGTGGATGTATCGAATTGACAGATCCGCCGCAAAGGCGGTTGCCGGTGGCAGCCGAATGATCAGCGAAGCGAAAGACGGCCAATATCCAATTGCTGGCTGCGCAAAGGTGTCCTTTTGAAACGGCCTGTCATTCTTGCCGTCATGGCCATTGCATTGGCGTGGCTGTTGGTCCGATGCAGTACGCCGTAGGCATCTTTGCGCTACCGGATGACCATCGAGGTCGAAACCCCCGGCGGGTTGAAGTCCGGCTCTTCAGTGATGGAACTGCGCCTTGAGCGGGAATTCCTGATCCCGATGCCGGGCGCCGGTGGTTCCGACTGGGGTGGTGGCTTCACCATGCACGGCGAAGCCCCATTTGTGGATCTTGGCGACGGAAAGGTTCTGTTCGCGACGAACTACGATCGAAATTACAGCTATCTGAGCAGCATGACGCATATCGTCGTCCAGGTTCTCGGTTATCGCGAGCTGGCGCCGCCACTTCCGTCCGGCGACAACGCGAGAACCATGAGCGCGGCTGTCAAAGCCAAGCCATCCGGCGTCCTGCGCCCGAAGGACTATCCGACGCTGGTGACGTTCACCGACACGAGCAAGCCTAAATCCGTTGTCGTGGTCTCGTCCGACAATCTCGCCGCCGCCTTCGGGGCGGGCTACCGGCTCGGCCGAATGACGGTTCAAGTTGTCGAGCAGAATGCGCCGCTCACCGCTACTCTCGCGGCCCGTTTTCCGGCGCTTGTTGACGAGCGCGGCCGGCTGATCCTGCGTTAACTGGCTCGGTGGTGCATCGCGAGGTGTTGGCGGCGTCCCGTCAATCGGGATCAGGCCTCGGGTTGAGCCGGCGGCATGAAGGTACCCGACCATATATATTCCGCGCCTGGCTTGGTCCGCCTCGTCCTGCTCCGGCTGAGACGGTCACTGGCATTGCCAGGATCGATATCCGGTTTCATACTCTGGCACAGGCCGGAGCCGGCCAGCTAACCTGACGGCGCGGCCAACCCGGAGAATACAAGAGACAATACCGGGTTTCTGAGCGGCGGAGAGACGGCGATGTCGTTTCGTCTCGCATTTGCCTTTGTGTCGATAGCGGCGCTGCTGGTTGATTCGACTGACGCCGTGTCGCAGGACATGCTGCGGAGTGTCGACCTCAACAGTCCGGAAATGACGGCGTCGGAGATGACGCGCGCCGAGGTCGATGCGCTCCTCAAGTCGATCCCTCAAGGGGACGGACGCACTGCAGATTTGGATGGAAAGCGACTGTCGCACCTCGATCTCTCGGGCCTCGACTTCTCCGGCGGCAACCTTCATCTCGTAAAGCTCAACCAGACCAATCTGAAAGGCGCCCGCTTCGATCGGGCTATCTTGAACCAGGCCTGGCTGATCGACGCAGACTTGACGGGGGCGTCCCTCGTCAAGGCATCGCTGCTCGGCACGCAGATGCAACGCGCCAAGCTTGGCGGCGCCGACTTGAGCGGCGCTCGGATAACCGCCGATCTTTCCGGTGCCAGCCTGATCGGGGCCAGGCTTGCGGGCGCCGATCTGAGCGCTGATATGCGCAACCAATCGATGGGCCTGATGCGTGGCGTGCTCAAATCCGCCGATCTGCGGAACGCGGATTTAAGCGGCGCCAATCTCTCGCGCGCCGATCTCGAATTTGCGCAACTGCAGAATGCCAATTTCGCGAACTGCAGCCTCCATAGAGCTGACCTTGCGGGAGCCGACCTATCCGACGCCAATGTCGCCGGCGCAGATTTCACCGAGGCCGACCTTGCGTCGGCCCTGTTGCCGAGCGCGGCGGCGCTGGCCGAGGCCCGCAATCTGGACAAGGCCCGGAACTTGAACTTGGCGCGGCGCCCCCGTTAGGGATCGAATTGCAGTGTCCTGCGACAAGACCTATGTTCTGTCTTGAGAACCACGCAGCCGCTCATCGTGCGGCGGGCAGGACCACGGTGGATGGTTGCATGTCGCACCGGAGGTGACGTCATGACCATTTCTCCCAAACTGCACAATTATCTCGCTGCAGAAAACATCGAGTACGACGAAATCCCGCACGTACTGACGATGTCGTCAGCCCTTACCGCCCAGGCTTGTCACGTCTCGGGCGATCGCTTGGCCAAGGCCATTGTGCTGCGCCGCAACGACGGGTACCTGCTCGCCGTGCTGCCGGCATCGCATCACCTCAGGCTGGCGGATCTCAGGGCGAGATTCGGTGACGATATCGCCATGGCCGCTGAAGGCGAGATCGATCGGCTGTTCACGGACTGTGCGCACGGGGCGGTTCCCGCCGCCGGTAGCTGCTACGGGCTCGACGTTATCGTTGATGACAGCATCCGGATGCAGCCCGAGATCTATATCGAAGCCGGCGATCATGAGACGTTGCTTCATCTCGGTCGTGCGCAATTCGCACGCCTGACCGCCGGTTCCCTGCATGGCAGCTTCAGTGCGCACGACTGAGGCGGCGTGACAGCGGGACCATCTATCTGTGCGCCCGGACTGGAGCATGATCCGGAAGGGTGCGAAGCGGCTCTCCCCGAGACAAGGGAGGAACGCGCTTGCGCGGAGATCATGCTCAAGCAAGGGGCTCGAGCGCGATGACGCTTCGACCCGGTTTCATCGTGCCTTAAGGCGCAGCACGCATGCAGTCGCGCCAGCTCTGTTGTATAATTGCGAGCGAGGGGGTGCTGCCTTGGACGGGAGGTCCTCCATGAAAGTCAAGGACGTGATGCACAAGGGCGTCGATTGGGTGAGCCCCGACACGCCAATCACCGAAATCGCGAAATTGATGCAAGGGCACGATATCGGCTGCATTCCGATCGGGCAAGACGATCGTCTGATCGGGATGGTGACGGATCGCGACCTCGTCTGCAAAGGTCTCGCGAGCAAGGACTTCAACTCTGCGCGCACCACAGCGCGGGATGTGATGACCGAAGGCATCCACTGCTGCCGGGAAGACGACGATCTGACGAAAGCTATACATCACATGGAAACGCTGAAGATTCGCAGACTGCCTGTGATCAACAAGAGCAAGCGGATGGTTGGCATGATCAGCCTGGGCGATGTAGGCCACTTTGCCGGTGCCGATCTCTTGTCCCAATGCATGAAGAGCGTGTCGGCTCATCATTGAGGCGAGGCCGGTCTGCGGGAAGCTGGCAGACCGGCCAGTATCGTGGTCAACCGGGAAGGCAACCGGTGCCGGCTGTCTCGCAGGCATCGGCCCGAAGCTGGACGGCGATCGGCACAGTTCGATCTCCATCCGATCTGTCGAGGGGCGGATCGCACGACGATCCGCCCGACACCTCGTTATCGCCCGGTCGATCAACCGAGGTGATGAACCTTTTGCAAGCCGTAGACCGGGGTTGGGATGCCTTCCATCCGCGCCTTCAGTTGCAGCGCCAGATACTGGGAGTAATGCCGCGACTGGTGCAGATTGCCGCCGTGGAACCAAAGTGCCTCCTGCTGGGTCGGCTTCCACATGTTGCGCTGCTCGCCCTCCCACGGGCCGGGGTCCTTGGTGGTATCGGAACCAAGACCCCAGACCTTGCCGACCTTGTCGGCGACGTTCTTCGAGATCAGGTCGGCGGCCCAACCGTTCATCGAGCCATAGCCGGTGGCATAGACGACGAGATCGGCGGTGAGTTCGCTGCCGTCCACGAACCTGACGCCGGTTTCGGTCAGTTCCCGCACCGCAGCGCCCTTGCCGCTCTTGAGCTTGATCGAACCGTCGATCACGAGATCGCAGGCGCCGACGTCGATGTAATAGCCCGAACCGCGGCGCAGGTACTTCATGAACAGGCCGGAGCCGTCGTCGCCCCAATCATGCATGAAGCCGACTTTCTCCAGCGCGGCGTAGAAATCCTTGTCGCGCTCGCGCATCTGCTCGTAGAGCGGGATCTGGAATTCGTGCATGATCTTGTAGGGCAACGAGGCGAAGATCAAATCGGCCTTGCGCGTGGTCATCCCGCTCGCCACCGCCTGCTCCGAATAGAGCGCGCCGAGCCCGATATCCATCAGCGTGTCGGATTTCACGATATGCGTGGACGAGCGCTGCACCATGGTGACGTCGGCGCCACCTTCCCATAGCGCCGCGCAAATATCGTGGGCGGAGTTGTTGGAGCCGATCACCACCACCTTCTTGCCGCGATATTTCTCCGGCCCCGGGTGGGTCGAGGAATGCTGCTGCTCACCCTTGAAGATGTCCTGCCCCTTGTAGGTGGGCCAATTCGCCTTGCCCGACATGCCGGTCGCCAGCACGAGCTGCGTCGGCTTGAGCGTGATCTCCTTGCCGTCGCGCTCGACCACGACGGTCCATTCCCCGGCCTTCTCGTCATACTTGGCCGACTTCGCCGTGGTCGAGCTCCAGTAGTTGAGCTCCATCACCTTCGTGTACATCTCCAGCCAGTCGCCGATCTTGTCCTTCGGCGCGAACACCGGCCAGTTTTTCGGGAAGTCGATATAGGGCAGATGGTCGTACCAGACCGGATCGTGCAGGCAGAGCGACTTGTATCGCTTGCGCCAGGAATCGCCGGCGCGTTCGTTCTTCTCGATGATGATGGTTGGCACGTTCAATTGCCGCAGCCGCGCGCCAAGCGCGATGCCGCCCTGGCCACCGCCGATGATCAGCGCATAGGGTTGTTTTGCATGACCCAGCTCGGTGATTTCCTGGTCACGTTCCTCGCGCCAGCTCTTACGGTCCTTGCCATGGCCGTGCTTGGCGCCGAGCGGACGGGTGGAGCCGGACTTTTCCTCATGTCCCTTGAGCTCGGCCATGGTGGTGAGCAAGGTCCAGATGCGTCCATCCTTCATGCGCAGGTGACCATAGCCGCGCGCGACATCGGTCTCGAATTCGATCCAGCTCTCGATGATGCCGCCGGCCTCGCTCGCGGCTTCGCCATCGGCAATGCGCCATCCCGACGGTTTGCTATCCGCAAGCCGCGCTTGAAGCATGTCGCGGATCTGATCCTTGCCTTCCATGGTTTTGATGTTCCAGGTGAAGGTGACCAGATCGCGCCAGTAGCAATCGGTCTGGAACAGCGCGATCGCGCGTTCGATGTCACCCGACGACAATGCGACGTTGAACTCGTCGAGCAGCGCGGTGATCTTTCCGTCCGGGGCCTTCGTGAGCATGGTTTCATTCTCCCATATGCCGGCGTCGATCGCCTTTGCGTCGTGGGTCCGGCGCGTTTGTTAGCGAGGTCGAATCTTGCCTCGACCACCATGTCAGCAAGCCTCATGCCATTGCGGCGCATCTCGAAAAACGCTCGGCATTTCCTCGCGTTAGCTGTCGGCGCCAGGCCGCCTCACTTGTTGCGTCATGCAACAGGTGTTGCACGCAACAAACTTGATCGGCGGCACAATCCGAGTGACACTCGACGCAACAACGTGCGGGGAAACATCCAGGAGCATCAGCCGTGACGACGGAGCGGGCTGCGCACATCGACGAGCTGGTTCGCGTTGCGGACGGCCAGACCAGCGCGCGTGACGCAATCATCCATCAGTCGTGGGTGCGATGCGTCTCCGAACACAAGCTCGATCCGTTGGTGCTGCGCGACGCTCATATCGTAACGTCCGGGCGGCTGCGCGAGCATCGCGACGCCATGGACGAGTTCCTGCACACGGCGCGCTTCGGCGTCGAGATGCTGTATCGTCAGATCGCCGGACTCGGCTATGTGCTGCTGCTCACCGATGCCAGGGGCATCACGGTGGATTTCATCGGCGACCCGACATTCAACAACACGCTTCGCAGGGCCGGCCTCTATCTCGGCGCCGACTGGAACGAGCCGCATGCCGGCACTTGCGCAGTCGGCACCTGCATCGCGACCGAAGAAGCCCTGACGGTGCATCAGTCCGACCATTTCGACGCCACCCATATTCCGCTGACCTGCACGGCCGCGCCGGTCTTCGATCCCAGCGGCAAGCTCGCTGCGGTCTTAGATATCTCCGCGCTGCGCTCGCCGGAACCGAAGGCCAGCCAGTTCCTGGCGCTGCAACTGGTCAAGTCGTTCGCCCACAAGATCGAGAATGCGAATCTGCTGAACCGTTTCCGGCAGGAATGGATCATCAAGCTGTCCGGCTCCGCGGAATTCGCCGATGTCGATCCGGACTGTGTAATGGCCGTCGATAGCAGCGGCCACATCATCGGTTTCAACAATCGCGCAAGGCAGCTGCTCGCCCGCGAACTGGCCAAGCGTCCGGACCTTCGCCTGCGGGCCGACGGCTTCGGCGTGTCCGACATCTTCGAATGCACCATCGACGATCTGCCGCGCTTCGCCCATTCGCGCCCCACCGGCCAACGCACGCTGCGACTAGCCAACAGCGGCACGACGCTGTTCGCGCAGACCTTGCCGCCCCCGAACAAGCTGGCGGCGCCGGCGTCCTCCCGCAGTGAGTCGGCGCTTCCGGCGCCACTACGGAACCTGTTCCGCGGCGATCCCGCCATGCATCACGTGGTGACGCGCGCCGCCAAGCTCATCAACACCCAGATGGGCTTGCTCATCACCGGCGAAACCGGCACCGGCAAGGAGCACCTGACGAAGGCGCTGCATTCGGTCAGTGCGCGGGCAGGCAGGCCCTTCGTCGCGGTCAACTGCGCCGCGCTGCCGGAAAGCCTGATCGAGAGCGAGCTGTTCGGCCACGAGGCAGGCGCCTTCACCGGAGCGGCGGCCAAGGGCAAGAAGGGTCTCGTGCTCGAAGCCGACGGCGGCACCCTGTTCCTTGACGAGATCGGCGACATGCCGATCTCGTCGCAGACGCGCCTGTTGCGCGTGCTCGCCGAGCGCGAGGTGACACCGGTCGGCCGCACCCGGCCGGTCCCGCTCAATGTCCGCGTCATCGCTGCCACCCATCGCGACCTCGTCACGCTGGTGAAGGCGGGGCAGTTCCGCGAGGATCTCTATTTCCGCCTCAACGGCGCGGTGCTTGCGCTGCCTCCGCTGCGTCAGCGCACCGATATCGAGTGGCTGATCGATCAATCCCTGCATCGGCTTTCGACGGAGCACAAGGCCAACTATGCGCTGACGGCAAGCGCGCGCAGCGCGCTGCTCAAGTACCAATGGCCTGGCAACATCCGCGAGCTGATCAATGCGCTCGATCATGGCTGCGCGCTGTCGAACGACGGCACGATCGATCTTGCCGATCTGCCGGACCGGATCGCTCATCCCCTGGGTCAGGACAGCTCCGGAAAGCCGGCACGTGGCAGAGCGGCGACGTCGTGGCAAGCCGATGCGCTACTTGCGGCGTTGCGCAACAATCGCTGGAACGTCTCGCAGGTGGCGCGCGAACGCGGCGTCGATCGCTCGACCATCCATCGCCAGATTGTCCGCTTCGGCATCACGATGCCGAAAGACCTGACCTGAGTGCGGTCGTTGCCCGCCGTCGCTGACCGCCACCGTCAGATACGACATCCCTGCCGAACAGCGGCGCGAACCCATACATAATTGAAATTGCATGTGATTTTTCCTGCCCCAGGCGTTCGGCCGCCGTCGGCCGACTTCGGCCCACCCGCTGTCGCAAGCGAAATTCAGCACGCCTCACGACAGCGTGCGCCGTTCGCTGCGGGATCGTAGTATTGTCGTCGGCAGCCGTCGAAGCTAGGATTTCGCGTAGCATTCGATCGCAACGCACGAAGAGATGCACTCCAGAATCAAGCGGATGGTCGCGGCTGCGATCGGACGGCACGGCAAATGGAGGACATTATGGCGTGGCGTGACGACAAGGCCCGGGCAGCCCTGATCCGCGATGCAGCGGGCAGCGTGCCAGCGGGCAAGAGCCCCCGGGCCTTTGCCGAGCCCTTGTTCGGCTACACCAATATCGAGGATCTCGCCAATTACGATGCCGCCTCGCTTGCCCTGCTGGCGGAGCAGGCCTGGGAGCACGTGCAGCGGCGCACGGCCGGCAGCGCCGATATCCGCGTCGTCAATCCGACGTTGCCGAACGGACGCGAGATTTCCGTGCTCGAAATTCTCAACGACAACATGCCTTTCCTGTTCGATTCCACCATGGCGGAGCTCGCCGAGCAGGGCCTCGAGGTCACCCTGGTCGCTCACCCGATCATCGCGGTGGAGCGCGACGATGGAGGCAAGCTGCTGCGATTCTACGGGGAAGCACTGCCGGACGGAGCAAAGGGCGCGCGCGAAAGCCTGATTCATCTCCACATCACCCGCCTGGATGCGGATTCCGATCGCCAGAAGCTGATCGACGGCCTGACCAGGACGTTGAACAATGTCCGCGCCTGCGTTGCCGACTGGCGCGTCATGCGTGACAGTGTCGAGGAAGCGATCAAGACGTTCTCTTCCAATCCGCCGCCGCTGCCGATCGACGAACTCGCCGAAGCCAATCAGTTCCTGCAATGGCTCTGCGCGGACAATTTCACTTTCCTCGGCGTGCGCAAATATCGCTTCTCGCCCGACAGCGACGCGTCCGACGACATTACAACCGGCGAAGGCCTCGGCATTCTGCGCGATCCGGACGTGAAGGTCCTGCGTCGCGGCAGCGAAATGGTGGTGATGACACCGGAAATCCGCGAGTTCATGCACGAGCCGACCCTGCTGATCGTCATCAAGGCCAATGTCTCCAGCCGCGTCCATCGCCGCACCCGGATGGATTATGTGGGCATCAAACTCTACTCGCCCGACGGCCGGCTGGAAGGCGAGCTGCGCGTCGTCGGCCTTTTCACCTCGGGCGCCTATACTCGCTCGGTACGGCAGATCCCTTATGTTCGCCACAAGGTTTCGCGGGTGCTGCAGCGCGCGGGCTTCGACCCAAACGGTCATTCCGGCAAGGCGCTGATGCATATTCTCGAAGATTATCCGCGCGACGAGCTGTTCCAGATCGACGTCGACACGCTCTACAACTTCGTCATCGAGATCCTGATCCTCTACGAGCGTCCGCGCGTCCGGGCGCTGCCGCGGGTCGACAAGTTCGATCGCTTTGTCTCCATCCTCACCTTCATTCCGCGCGACAAATACGACACCGACGTCCGCACGCGCGTCGGAGCCTTTTTGGCGCAAGCCTACAAAGGGAAGCTGTCCGCCTCCTACGTGTCATTCCCTGAAGGGGCGCTTGCGCGCGTCCACTTCATCATCGGGCGCTATGAAGGCAAAACGCCCGCAGTCGACCGCGCCCTGCTCGAAGCCGGGATCAGCGCCATTGCCGCGACCTGGGCCGACAAGCTGAAGGCCGCGCTAACCGCGTCGACCGATGGCATGCGGGCGCGCATGCTCACCAACCGATATGCCCAGGCCTTCAGCGGCGGCTATACCGAGGTGTTCGGCGCGGAACAGGCGATCGCCGATATCACGACCGTCGAAAAGCTGACGCCGGCGCGCCCGGTGACGATTTCGGTTTACCGCATCGAAGGCGACGATCCGAGGCGCTTCGGCCTGAAGGTGTTTTCGGACGCCGTACCGCTGTCGTTGTCCTACCGCGTGCCGGTGATCGAAAATCACGGCCTGCGTGTGGTCAACGAACGCACCTATCAGGTCGTGCCCGGTACCAGGCCTGCGCCGGTATGGCTGCACGACATGACGATCGAGACCAGTGACGGCCAGCCCATCGAGATCAACCCGGAATTCAGCCATCGCCTGGAAGCCTCGATCATGGCGGTGGTGACCGATCGCGCCGAATCCGACGGATATAACGGCCTGATCCTGCGCACCGCCCTAAGTTGGCGGGAAGTCTCGACCATTCGGGCGCTGTCGCGCTATTTGCACCAGATCCGCGCTCCGTTCACCCAGGATTATATGTGGGAGACCTTGCGCAAGAACGCCGCGATCACGGCCAACCTGGTCGCGATGTTCCAGACCCGCCTCGATCCGCGCCTCGCCTTGACGGACGCCGAGCGCGCGGCGCGCGAGACGGCTTTGCTTGCCGAGATCGAGGAACAGCTCAAATCCGTCGCCTCGCTCGATGAAGACCGCATCCTGCGCCGCTTCACCAATCTGGTGCAGGCTACCGTCCGCACCAATTTGTGGCAGATCGGAGAGGGTGGACACCCGCGTCCGGTGATCTCCTTCAAGTTCGAGGCGCGCCGGATCGACGACTTGCCCGCTCCACGACCGCTCTACGAGATCTTCGTCTATTCCCCTCGTGTCGAAGGTATCCACCTGCGCTTCGGCAAGGTTGCGCGCGGTGGCTTGCGCTGGTCCGACCGGCCGCAGGATTTCCGCACCGAGATCCTCGGCCTGGTGAAGGCGCAGCAGGTCAAGAACGCCGTGATCGTGCCGGTCGGTGCCAAGGGCGGCTTCGTGCCCAAGCGCCTGCCGCCGCCTTCCAAGCGCGACGCCTGGCTCGCGGAGGGCACCGAAAGCTATCGCATCTTCGTTCGCTCGCTGCTCGAACTCACCGATAATCTCGACGGCGACATCGTCGTGCCGCCCGAATCCACCGTGCGCCACGACGGCGACGACCCCTACCTCGTCGTGGCCGCCGACAAGGGCACCGCCACCTTCTCCGATGTTGCCAACGCGATCTCGGCCGAGAAGAACCATTGGCTCGGCGATGCCTTCGCATCTGGCGGCAGCCAGGGTTACGATCACAAGAAGATGGGGATCACGGCGCGCGGCGCCTGGACGGCGGTCAAGCGCCACTTCCGCGAGCTCGGCACCGACATTCAGACCATGCCGTTCACCGCGGTCGGCGTCGGCGACATGTCGGGCGACGTTTTCGGCAATGGCATGCTGCTCTCGCCGGCGACAAGGCTAGTGGCGGCTTTCGATCATCGCGACATCTTCATCGATCCTTCACCCGATCCATCGACCAGCTTCGCCGAGCGCAAGCGCCTGTTCGATCTGCCGCGATCGAGCTGGCAGGACTACAACAAGTCGCTGATCTCGCAGGGCGGCGGCGTGTTCTCGCGCTCGCTCAAGGCGATCCCGCTTGCGCCGGAAGTGCGCACGTTGCTCGATCTCGACAAGCCGCAAGCCACGCCTTTCGAGGTGATGACGGCGATCCTGAAGGCTCGCGCGGACCTGTTGTGGTTTGGCGGCATCGGCACCTATGTCCGCTCCTCCGGGGAAAGCGACGACCAGGTCGGGGATCGCGCCAACGATCCGATCCGCATCGCGGGCGGCGACGTGCGTGCCCGGGTGATCGGCGAAGGGGCCAACCTCGGCGTTACCCAGCGCGGCCGCATCGAAGCGGCGCAGAAGGGCGTCAAGCTCAACACCGACGCCATCGACAATTCGGCCGGCGTGAACACGTCCGACGTCGAGGTCAACATCAAGATCGCGCTGGCGCGCCCCGAGCGCGAGGGACGCCTCAGTCCCACTGACCGCAACAGCCTGCTTGCCGCGATGACCGACGAGGTCGGCGTGCTGGTGCTGCGCAACAACTATCTGCAGACGCTGGCGCTGTCGCTGGCCGAGCGCAAGGGTGTGGCCGAGACCGGTTTCCTCACTCGCCTGATGCAGTCGCTCGAACAGCGCGGCTTGCTCAGTCGGGCTGTGGAGTTCTTGCCCGACGACGCCGCGCTCACCGAGCGCACACGGCGCGGCCAGTCCCTCGCGCGGCCGGAGCTTGCCGTGCTGCTCGCCTACGCCAAGCTGACCCTCTACGATGACCTGCTCGTCACCAGCGTGCCCGATGACCCCTATCTCGCCCGCGAACTCTCCCAGTATTTTCCGCGCGAGGTTCAGGACAAATTCCCGACCGCCGCCGGATTGCATCGGCTGCGGCGGGAGATCATCGCGACCAGTCTCGCCAATGCGGTGATCAATCGCGGCGGCCCGGCCTGCGTCGTGCGCTTGATCGACGAGACCGACGCCGATATCCCGACCATCGTCATGGCCTATGTGGCGGTCGATGAATGCTACGGCCTGAAGTGGCTCAATGATGCGATCGACGCGCTCGACGCCTGCATCGACGGGCAGCTGCAGCTATCTCTCTACGCTTCAGTGCAGGATCTCCTGCTCTCCCGCATGGTCTGGTACGTGCGCAATGCCGATTTCAAGGACGGGTTGGAGGCCGTCGTCGCGCGCTTCGGCCCGGCGATCCGCCAGATCGTCGCCGGGCTCGACACTGCCTTGCCGCCGGACTTGCAAGCCGCGCGCGTCAAGCGGCGGCAGGAACTCGCCGACGCCGGTGTCCCGGCCGGCCTCGCCGGAGAGCTCGCCGATCTTGACGCTTTGGTCTCGGCTCCCGACATCGTGACGGTTGCCGAGCGCACCACGCGCCCCATCGGCGATGCCGCCGCGACCTTCTACGCCGCCGAGGCGAATTTCCGTCTCGACCGCATCATCGCCGCCGCACGCAGTGTGCCGGCCAACGATTATTTCGAACGCATGGCCATCGATCGCGCCGTCGAGCAGATCGCCGGCGCCGAAAGGAGACTGGCCGCCGATATGCTGGCAACCGGCCAGTCTGGCCAGCAGGCCGTCGAGACCTGGCTCGCGGCTCACCCCGAGGCGACGCGTATCCGCCGCTCGGTGGAGGAGATCGCTGCCAGCGGCCTGACCCTCGCCAAGCTGACGGTGGCGGCGAACCTGCTGGGGGACTTGGTCAAGGCCTGAGGGCGTGCGAGGCAGCGATGTGAGAAGCGCGATGCTGGTGCAGGTAGCTAGCCGGTAAACGGAGGAATCCAATGATCCACGCCACTTGTCATACCGCCGACAATGTTCGCTGCATCGAGTTCGATGCCACACCGTGGTTCAGCGAGGCTGACGCTCCGAGCATTATCGATTTGGCTCAACGAGGATGGACCAGCACTGCGATTGCAGATTCCCTCGAGCACAGACGAGGATACGAACGCCTCCACGACCTCATTGAGTATGCGGCGAAGCGACTGCAATTGGAGTCTTTGGAAGACCCAACCTGGGAAACCTTCGAGTGTGTCGTCGATGGACCCGAGGCCGTCGCCTGGCTCGAGAAAAACCGGCCCAACGTTGTGGAAAGAATCCCCTAAGCTGGGGGAATCGCAGCAAAGGCTACAATTGAACGGCGGCGAACGAAGCGGAAATGGCGCACCCGACACGATTCGAACGTGTGACCTTTGCCTTCGGAGCAAGATAACGTGCCCATCCGAAAAATACGATAGGGCACGCAATTCTACGCTATCCACCTGAAGCGGCTGGATATTCTCAGAAACAACAGCGACGTTCCTATCCGAAAACCCGCGCCGATTTTCTCCCGCCTGCTTACGTCCTGCTTACGCGAGGGATCGTGTCCGGAATGAAGGAACGTCATGGTCAAGATCACGAAGAGGGTTGTCGAGGCGGCGGAAGCCCAAGAAAAGGACTACCTGATCTGGGACGATGAGTTGCCGGGCTTCGGACTCCGGGTCTTTAGCTCAGGCAAGCGCAGCTACGTCATCCAGTATCGAATAGGTGGTCGCTCACGTCGATACACAATTGGGCTTCACGGAGCCTGGGCGCCAGAGACGGCACGCCGGGAGGCAAAGGTGCAATTGGGGCGCGTCGCTGGGGGCGATGATCCCGTCGAGGATCGACAGCTCGATCACAAGGCGATCACTGTGAAAGAGTTGTGCGCCCGATATTTCGCTGATCTCCAGGCCGGGCTGATCCTTGGAAAGGGAGGACGACCGAAGAAGGCCTCAACGATCGTCACCGACACCGGCCGTATCGAGCGTCACATCGTTCCGCTCGTAGGGACCCGTCGGGTCAAGGACCTCACCAAAACCGACATCAACAAGGTCCTCAAGGACATTATGGCTGGAAAGACGCGGGCTTCGGTGAAGACCAAGAAGCTGCGCGGAAAAGCCATCGTTCGCGGCGGCGCTGGAACGGCCACCCGCACCGTTGGCCTTCTCGGGGGGATCCTCACCTACGCCGTCGAAGTGGGCATTATCGAAAGCAACCCGGCCCATGGCATCCGCAAGCCAAAGGACAACGTGCGAAAGCGCCGGTTATCGGAGGCGGAGTATAGGATACTCGGTCGGATGCTTCGCGATGCTGCCAAGCAGGAAAAGTGCGGCACGATCGTGGACATCGTTCGCCAGCTTGCGCTGACCGGCTGCCGCCGCAGCGAGATGATCGGCTTGAAGTGGACGGAAGCTGACACCGAGTCGAGTTGCTTGCGTTTGGAGGAGAGTAAGGAGGGTGAATCCATCCGTCCCATCGGGTTGCCTGTCGTCGAATATCTCGAGCGGCGGCGCTCTGACAACGCCGGGACATACGTCTTCCCAGGACAAGGCGAAGACAACGCGTTTGGTAGTTTCCCGAACCAGTGGAAGCATCTCTTTGATGACTCCCCGCTATCCGATATTACTCCTCACGTCTTGCGCCACAGCTTCGCGAGCATCGCCAACGATCTCGGCTTTACCGAGGTGACCATCGCCGCGCTCGTGGGTCACGCAAAGGGTTCGGTGACAAGCAAGTACATCCATACGCTCGACACAGCGCTCATCATGGCTGCGGACACGATCTCGGGCTACATTCAAGGGCTCCTTGACGGCGTGGAGTTCAGGCAAACCGCCTACGCGTTGGACCGCGATTCGCGAAAAGCTGCCCTGGCCCGCTTCCTGAAGCGGGCTTCCGCCGATGGCCCGGAGGAAATCGAGGAACACAACCGGCTTGCTGCTTAGCGTCTTCTTGTAAGCAAACGCCATCTAACATTACGCCGATTTGATACTTCCGACCGTGGGTGAGGAAAACAGCCGACACACCGTACACGAGACGAATTGACCACTATCAGGAGTGCTCAAAGGGACCGACCTCCCGAATCACCTTGCAAATTTGCAAGAAGCCACTGGCGTAGAATTCAGCATGTCCTCGCTTCATGGTCTCCACATGTTCGGGGTGAGTGCGCCAGGCTTCGAGCGCTTCCTCCGAAGCAAAGCGAAACACGGTCAACTCCTCGCCATCGGTCGCCTTGAACGACTTGACCGACAGAAATCCTGGAAGACGGCTGACAATATTGTACATTCGTTCAGCTAGGCGATCATACTCATTGAGAGGGGCATCATCCCTTCGCTTTAGATCGCCAATCACAATTACGTCGCCAATCATGTTCCTATCCATTCGTTGAGCGAATTCCCGATGGCCCGAGAGCAAGCGGGCCCGAACGATATTACGATTTGACGCAGGTTTTTTGTTACATCTGCATCCGATGTCATAGACGTCTGGGCGAGCTCATCGCCTTACCGTAGTTGTAACTCGGCGGCCCTGCCGCGAACGGAGTCCGAGGCAGCTCGCCGCGCAATCGCCATGTCGAGCGCGGCTTCAAGAGCGCGTCGACTACATCTTCGAAGTCCTCATCTCTCGGGGAGCAGGATTCCGTGCGCCAGATGGTCCACCGAGATGCGCCCCGGACCCCAAGCCATGATCCCGAGCGCCATGGCCGCCCAAGTGAGATGAATTGGCCAGCCGTCGGGAACGGTCAGTTCGACGATAGCGGTCATGAACAACAGACCGAGGGCCGCAAAGCGGGTGCCGAGGCCAAGGACCAGCAGAACCGGGAAAAGGATCTCTCCCGTTCCGGACAAGAACGCCATCACGCTCGGCGCAGGAAAATGGTAGGGACCCCCGGGAAGGTGCAGCATAAACTCGTCGGTGAAGAGGGTAACCGCCGTATCATTGAGCCTCGCAAAGCCGGCCCATTTGAGGATGCCGGACTTCCAGAATGGCACGGCCAGTGCCAGGCGCATGACGAGTTGAACCAGCGACGGCTGCGCTATGGTCTGGACTATGTGGGTGGCCTTGCCGATGATGACGCCGAGCCGAAGTTGCTCACTCGCGCCGTAGTGTTGATCAATGACCATCATGCTGCTCCTGCGCTCACGGTCGTGAAGGCGCCGGCCTCAAGCATTCCGGCGATGTTGGTGGCGATGTCGAAAGACGGCGATGCTTCCAGCGCGAAAGCCGTGGCCTCGCCGAGCGATTGTCCGGACATCAGCCCTTGCAGAAACACTGCGCCACCCTTGGGCAGATGCCGGACAATGACATCAGCATTGGGGCGCGTGATCAGGGCATCTTCAGGTGTTTCCGCATCGATTGGATCGACAGCAGCCTCGCTGCGATTGGAAGCAAAGATGGTGACCGCCGAAAATGCCGATCGCACGATCCGCGTCGCCGGATGTGCGGTGAACACCGCATCTACCAGCCGTTCGGGCGGAAATGACGCCAGCGCATCGGCGGACAGCGGCTCGGCGTCGGCCGCGTGGTAGGCATCGAGCCAGGCTCGCTCGATCCTTGCGACGTCCGCAAGCCAAGGCAAGCCTCGCGCGTATTCATACGTCTCGATGAACGCAGGAAAGTCGCGGCCGTATTCGAATAGCAGCGGTGAGCTCGGTGGCGTGGCGCGAACGTGGAAGCGCGCCATGGCGCGAAAGAATTCGGCCCCGGTGATGCGTTGGACTGCCGGATAGACGGCAGCGAGCGCGTTGATGAGACTGACCGTAACGTTGTTGCGATAGACATTATAGCGTTTGATGCCGCCCTTGCCCGCGGGACCGGTTACGACCGCAGGCGCCGTGCCCGCCGGATCCAGCAGCGCCCAGGCAAATGTTGCGTATGATGCTAATTCCGGCTCATGCGGCAGCATGGCGCACGCCCTCTCTGGCAACGATCCAGGATCGCTTGCGCGGCTACCGCCTCGGCCTTCAGGACAGACCAGTCGGGAATGTTGCTGTCCCATTCGATCAGCGTCGGGACAGGTCCGCACCGTCCGATAATGATCTCGTACAGCTTCCACACGGCATCAGCGACCGGCCTATCATGGCTGTCGATCAGGAGCAGGTCACCTTCGTCATCAGTTTGCTCGGCGTGGCCTGCAAGATGGATCTCTCCAACGCGCGCGAGCGGAAAGTCGGCGAGATATTTAAGCGCCGAGAATCCATGATTGGTCGCGGAGACGAACACGTTGTTGATGTCTAGCAACAGGCCGCATCCGGTGCGTTCCGCGACGCGTCGCATGAACTCCGCTTCTCCCATCGTCGATTCGCTGAATGCCAAATAGGTAGATGGGTTCTCAAGCAGAAGTGGCCGCCAGATCGCGTCTTGTACCTGGTCGATATGGTTGCAGACACGACTGAGCGTCGCCTCGTTGTAGGGCAGCGGCAGCAGATCGTTGAAGTATGTGGATTGGTGGGTCGACCAGGCCAAATGCTCTGATACCAGTGCAGGCTCATAACGCTCGACCAAAGTGCGGAAGCGCGCAAGATGCGCCTTATCGAGCGGCTCCGAGCCTCCGATCGACATACAGACACCGTGCAGCGATATCGGATGATCGCGGCGCAGGGCCTCAAGCGCGCGATGCGGCGGTCCACCGGCTCCCATGTAATTCTCGGCGTGGACCTCGAAGAAACCGCGCTGCCCTCCTTCGTCGAGGATCGCCGCGAAGTGCTCGTGCTTGAAGCTGCTTCCGGCCAGGCCGCCTACGCGAAACCCAGGAAAGCGGGGAGGCTCGCTTGCAAGCAATCCGGATAAGACCGCTGCATTCATGTCGTCTCTCCGCTTTCCCGCTGTCGTGGTGGTCCTTCGCCCAGCCGATCAAACCGGCTTGAGCGAACCGGTCTTGCCGTTCGGAAGCTGGATGCTCGTGCACGTGCCACCCTGCACGAACTTCCAAGCGTTGCCCTGGAAGTCGGTGGTCGAAGTACCCTGGCAGGTCGTGCCGGGACCGGCGGCGCAATCGTTCTGCCCCTTCAGGGCGACGCCAAAGCACTTCTCCTTGTGCGCGGCGAC
The DNA here is from genome assembly GCF_032654765.1 of Bradyrhizobium sp. 33ap4. Classification (NCBI taxonomy): domain Bacteria; kingdom Pseudomonadati; phylum Pseudomonadota; class Alphaproteobacteria; order Hyphomicrobiales; family Nitrobacteraceae; genus Bradyrhizobium; species Bradyrhizobium sp. 33ap4. The sequence goes on from NZ_JAUMTJ010000007.1 coordinate 81,535, forward strand.
CGCGGCATCGGCTTCCGCCTTGGTAAGAGGACCGGCGGCGGCAACGGTCGCGAGCGCGGTCGTCACAGCGCCGGCAAGGACGAGCGAACTGACAATAGTCTTCATTGATTTCTCCACTTCGGTTTGCATCGCCTCCTCGGCGAAAGGGGGCGCATCATCTCGTTCGTTCCGCTCACAGCCGTCATTACGGATTTGGCCGCTCACGAATCCGTGAGACCGCTTCAGGTTTCGCGCTGATCGCCCCGGCGGGGCCGCGCGGGGTCCAGATAGGCGAAGATGTGTGTCGCCCTCCAATGCCTTGTCGCTATCGAAACCGAACCTGACGAGCATTGGTGAGGGCTCATATCCGCGGGCAGGATCGAGACAAGCCGGCGCCATGTAACAACCTGCCATGGCCCGACGTATCGCCCTCAACGTCCTGCGAAGATCGGCGGAAGCCAGCATGAACGCCGTTCCACCACCAAGCGCATTCGAACGCCTGCGGCTTTCCTCCGCCAAAACGCTGACCGTCAGCATTCGGCTGGCGGTTTCCGCGCTGGTGTTGACGGCGATCCTGCTTACCGCAGCCGCCTCGAGCCTGTTGTGGTGGCGTACCGCCGAATCGATCAGCCGGCAGCTCGCCTCGACGATCAACGAGCAGATCGTCGCCGCCGTCCGCAAGGAGGTCTCGGCGATCGTCGACGAAGCCCGCGCCGCCCATACCGCGATCCGGACGCTCTTCCTGCAGAACGTGCTCGATACCCGCGAGGCCGACAAGCGCGAATTCGTCTTCCTGTCACAACTGCAGTCGCAAGCGACGATCTCCTGGGTCGCTTTCGGTTGGCCCGACGGTTCCTTTTTCGCCGCCCACAAGCTCGGCGACGGTCACCTCGAGATGATGGAAATTTCAAAGACCGATCGTCCCGGCCAACGTCGAATCGACGAATATCAGGTGATCCCCGGCGACATCGAGTTCGAGACCCGCCGCTTCGAGCCGACCGATTTCCGCGTCACCGACCAGAGCTGGTTCAAGACCAGCATGGCCGCCGACGGTCCGCAATGGTCTCGCGTGCTCGACCATCCGATCGGGCCGCGTCCGTCGATCGCGTTTGCGGGGCCAATTGATGTGTACCAGGAGCGGCAGGGCGTCCTTGCAGTCATCATCGAATACACGCGGCTGTCCCGCTTCCTCTCACAGCTCGAGGTCGGACGCACGGGCACGGCATTCATCCTCGATGGCACCGGCGAGTTGATCGCGGCACCCGACAAGGATGCCGATGAGTTGCATCCCGCCCACAGCCGTATCGATATGCTGCCGCTGGCGCGCATGGCAATGAATGAAGCAGGCGACGAAGGTCGCTATGCGGCGTCGCGGCACAGGCTCTCTCTCGACAACGCGGCCTATGAGGTCGCGCTAGCGCCGTTGCCGTTTCCTGGCTGGTCGCTTGTGACCGTCATCCCCGAGGCCGAATTCCTCGGAGCCGTCGAGACCACCTTGCGGCGGCTCATCATCGGGCTGGCCGTCGGCGCATTGCTCGCTGCCCTGTTGTCGGCGATGCTGGCGCGGTCGGTGATTGCAGCTCCACTCGCCCGCGTTGTCGGCGAAATCCGACATGTGGAAAGCTTTGCGCTTGATCAGGTCCGCCGCCATCCGTCGCGGCTTGCCGAGATCGCGAGCCTTTCGGGCGCGATTGCCGAAATGGCGGCTGGCCTATCCGCCTTTCGCAAATTCATCCCGGCCGATCTGGTCCGCTCGCTGCTGCGCCAGGGCGTCGAGGCAAAGCCCGGCGGCTCGATCCAGGAGCTGACGGTGATGTTCATCGATGTCGCCGGTTTCACCGGGCTTTCCGAGCGCATGGGCGATCGCGTCGTGCCGTTGTTGTCGCGGTATCTCGACGTCGCCTCCGAGGTCATCGTCGCCCACGGCGGCACCATCGACAAATTCATCGGCGACGCCGTGATGGCGTTCTGGGGCGCACCGACCGCGCAGCCCCAGCATGCCGTCCTCTGCTGCCGAGCGGCGCTCGCCTGCCGCCAGGCCATCGAGGCCGCCGGCGTCAGCGACGACCACGGCCATCCCCTGCAGATCCGTATCGGCGTAAATTCTGGCCGAATGCTGGTCGGCAATATCGGCTCGGAGCTGCGGCTGAACTACACCGTCATCGGCGATGCGGTGAACGTCGCAAGCCGATTGGAAGGCGCCAACAAGCACTATGAGACACAGATCCTGATCGGAGCTGAAACCAAGCGTCTCATCGAGGGGGCAATGGTTACACGCGAGATCGATCGGATAGCCGTCTACGGCAAGACTGAGGGCCTTGCCGTGTACGAATTGATCGGTTCAGCTCAGGACATAACCGGCGGATCTAGCCCGGCATGGATCGTCGACTACGAAGAGGGTTTGCAGGAATATCGCGCGCGCAACTTCCGGGGCGCTATTTGCTGCTTCGAGGCTGTCTTGCGCCAACGTCCTCACGACAAGCCGACGGAGCTGATGCTTGATCGGTGCAGGCTCCTCGATCAATCCGGTGTTGACGACGGCTGGTCGCCCGTCGTGGCCCTCCAGTCGAAATAATAGCTCCGAAATTCGACGGTAAAGCGCATGCAAGATGCACCAGGTCCGGCATTTTCTTGCGGGTATGCGAGCATTTGAACTTCACCCAAGCCGCACGAGGTGTCACGTTACGCAACCGTGACCGGGCCACCCAGCTTTTGAAAAAAGGGAGTCGAAGGGCGGCTCTTTCATCGCGAGCGATCGCGAATTCATCTCAGCGAGCTCGGCCTGATCCTGAGGCCTTCTCTGACGGATCCTGGGAAACACGGGGGTCCCTAGGCAGCAGGCCTAGGGGCGCTTCTCACTCCGCCGCCAAGGGCATGAGCTCCATTTGCTCGTGCAGGATCACGCCTGAGAGCGGATCGAACTCGCCGACCCACGGCGCGTGTTCGAGGGCCGCCTTGGTGTGAGAGTAACCCGCGTCCCAGCGCTGCATGATGCCGCGCGGGCTGAAGTCGATGTCCTTTGTATGGGTTTCGCGATCGAGCTGTGGCGCCAGCAGACGCACGACGTGCATGCGTGTTTGGCAGCCGTAGCCGGCCATTTCGCGCACCTCCGGACTGTTGCGTTCACTCTCCGGCAGCCGTCTGGCGAGCTCGTTGATGATGTGGCGCAACCGATGCGCCTGTTGCTGACGTGCGATGTGACTCATGATCCGACTGGAATATTGCACGTCCTTGTGTCGGTTCAGCACTTCGGCCATCGTTGTCGGCTCGAGGCCCGCCGGATTCCACAAATGGATGGCGAAGATCAGCGAGTTTTTGCGCGGATTATCGTCGAACACGACTTCGGTCGGCGTGTTGGAGAGAATGCCGCCATCCCAATAGAGCTCGCCGTCGATGCGAACGGCGGGAAAGGCCGGCGGCAGCGCACCGGACGCCATAATGTGCCTGATGGTGAGCTCGCCATCCCGGCTATCGAAATAGCGCATCTGGCTGGTGCGCACATGAGCGGCGCCAACCGTCAGGCGTGGCGTACAGCTATTGAGCAAGTCGACATCAACGAGTTCGGACAGCGTTTGCTCGAGTGGAGCGGTCAGGTAATAGCCGGCCCTTTCGGCGCCAAGCGGATAGGTGTCACCGGCATGTGCCAAGGCGTTTGGTCGGAAAAAGCCAGCTATTCCGTGCGTAATGGTTGCCCAATATGACAGTCGGTCATTGAAGCCCGGAAAAGCCGTGCGAATACTCCAGACCGGATCTTGCTCCATCCGTTTCCAGAACTCCTTGAGGCGCGACAGCCTGTTCTCGACGCGATTCCCGGCAATGATGCTTGCATTGATGGCACCGATCGATGTGCCGATGATCCAGTCAGGCTCGATCCCTGCCTCGTGCAGTGCCTGATAGACGCCGGCCTGGTACGAGCCAAGCGCGCCGCCGCCCTGAAGCACAAGCACCACCTGGCCGGGGAGATCTTTTGCCCGCGATTTCAGCGATGACGTCTTGTCGTGCATGTCATGCTCCCACTCGTTCCCGCCTGTGCTTAAGGTTCGCAATGCGTTTGGCCTTGTTACACGGGCTCTGTTTCAATGTGCCGTCCAGCCTCCATCGACCGACAAGGCAATTCCGGTGATCGACGCTGCGGCCTCGCTCGCCAGGAACACTGCCAGCGCGCCGACCTCCTCAACTGTCGCGAATCGCTTGTTCGGCTGCTGGGCCAGCAGCACGTCACGAATCACCTGGTCGCGGGAGATCCCGTGGGCTTTCGCCTGGCCATCAATCTGGGCTTCGACAAGGGGCGTATAGACATAGCCCGGACAGATGGCGTTGCACGTAATCCCTTCTTCGGCGGTCTCGAGCGCGGCCACCTTCGTCAGCCCGACGAGGCCGTGCTTGGCGGCGACATAGGCCGCCTTAAAGGGCGAAGCGACCAAGGCGTGCGCGGAAGCGACGTTGATGATGCGACCGATCTTCTGCTTGCGCATCGCGGGCAGTGCAAGCCGCGTGGTGTGGAATGCGGCTGACAGATTGATTGCCAGAATCTGGTCCCACTTTGTGACAGGAAACTGCTCGAGCGGTGCAACATGCTGAATGCCGGCATTGTTGACGAGGACGTCGAGCCGGCCGAGGTCTCGCAGGGTTGCAGCGATCATCTCGGCAATCGCGTCGGACGAGGTCATATCGGCCGCTGAATAAATGACCTTGACGCCGTAGTCGGTCTCGGTCGCGTCCCTTGTCCTGGCGATTTCGTCCGCGGCTCCAAAGCCGTTCAGAACCACACTCGCGCCTGCTCCGGCAAGTGCGCGGGCGATGCCGAGACCAATGCCGCTGGTTGAGCCGGTCACCAGCGCCACCTTGTCGGCGAGAGAGGCTGTGTCGCCAGCGGCATGCGATTTGATCTGGATATTCATTTTCCGAACCCTCTTGGCTGTAGCCGACGGCCCGGAATCTGCGTCACCAGTTGGATTGACGGAAATACCCTTTGGCTTCCAAAACCATAGGTGCGCGCTATGGCGGTCCTGATATGATCCAGCTCCCGATCGGCTGGATTGTCAGCCGGATCAGGGGGAGAGTTCGATCATGGAAATGCATCAGGTCAGGTATTTCCTCGCGGTTGCACGGACGCTCAACTTCACGCGCGCTGCTGACGAATGCAATGTGACGCAGCCCTCACTGACACGGGCGATCAAGCAATTGGAGGCTGAGCTGGGTGGGGACCTCTTCAGACGGGAGCGGCCGGCCGGGCTTACCGAGCTCGGACAGCGCATGCACCCCCTCCTGAAGCAATGCTACGAGGCCGCGGTCGGCGCTCGCTCCTTGGCCTCCTCCTTCAAGAGCGGCGAAATCGGCGCGCTGAGGATTGCGCTCACCCACTCGATCGATCTATCGCTGCTGATCCCCTTCCTCGACCAGATCAAGCGGCAGTTCAATCGGCTGGAGTTTCGCTTTCTCCGCGGCAACAGCCGCGAAGTCGGCGAAATGCTCAAAAGTGGCGAGGCTGAACTTGGGATTGCGGCGGAGCTGGACCCGAACTGGGAGCGGCTCGACACCTGGCCGCTGTTTACGGAAGACTTTCAACTCGTCGTCAACGCCCACCACAGGCTCGCCGGACATCATGGCATTGAAGTCGATGATCTGCGCACGGAACAGCTATTGTCTCGCGGCTATTGCGAAGGCGCTTCGCGGCTAAGCGCAGCCTTGCGCGAACACGGCATGGACGTGGATCATTGCCACGAGATCTCGAGCGAGCGCGATCTGATTGAGCTGCTGGAGGCCGATCTCGGTGTCGCCGTCATTCCGGACACCTCGCGGATCCCACAGACGCTCAAACGCGCCTCGGTCGAGGGACTCGATGCACGACGCACGGTTAATCTCTACGGCGTTGCTGGCCGTGAACGCACCGCAGTCGCATCTGCCGTGATGCGCATGCTCCGCGGTGCCGATTGGCATCAATTCCTGGAGAAAAGCCGGGCGGCGTGAGGGCTCGGAGAAGCACAGAGGTTCAGGCGCAGCCTATCTCGCGTCCTTCAGCGCAGCGAGCAGATCCTCGATCGCCATGCGGTGCCGGAAGTCGGGATCGACGAAACGCGCTTTGACCATGCCATCGCGACCTACGACGAAAGTCGCGGGAATCGGCAATATCCAACCGTCGTTGCCGTGAAAGCTCGCCATGTCGAGGTAGGACAGCAACCGCTCAATTTCCACGCCAAGCCAGATCGCGAGATTAAGTGACAGCGCATACCCGTTGTCGAGGTCAGTCAGCACTGGAAACGGTGCGTCAGCCTCGGTCTTAAATCGTGCCGCATATTCCTGCGTCTCAGGCATGATGGCGACGACGTCTGCGCCCAAAGCCTTGATGCGGTCATACGCCTTGATCACAGCCCTGACATTGAGCCCGCAGTAGGGGCACCAGTGGCCGCGGAAAAACATAACCGCTACCGGACCCCGCTCAACCAGAGCCGGCAGCGCGACCAGCCGGCCGCTCTCGTCGGGTAGTACGAAAGGCGGCATCGGTTCGCCGGGACGTGGGGCGTTCTCACCGTCGCCATTTTCGTTGATCCTGACAACGAGGCGGTCGACGGCTTCGCCATAGGCCGGAAAGATCTCACGGCCCGCTGCCGCATAGGCTTTGAGCTGCTCGCTCAGCGTGCCGTCCATCTCCCGGCAGCGCTGGAAGGCGAGCTTGAGCCGCTCGGCGTCAGCGGGCGAAAGCGATGTCATCCGTTGCTCCGGCATTTTAGGCCTTCAGATTGTAGTTCCCTGCGTGGGCTGCCCACAAGAGGCGTCTTGTCTCGGCCAGGAGCATTGCACGGAACATGATAGCATGGGGCTATCGATATCAGAGCAAGCCCGCATTTCATTTTGGAAGCTCGGGCGGCGATTCTGTCGCGGAAAACTGGTCACCGACAGGAGCTTTCGATGTCCCGCTACAACGTACCGCGACTTGGCAAATGTGCGACGCTTCTCATCCTCGTGCTTCTATGGGCGTCAGCGGCGCCGATCGATGCCAGGATCGACCGCGACAACGGCATTGTCCGAGTCAAGAGCGCCGTTCCGATGTCCGAGGCAATCAGCCGTATCAAAGCCGATATTGCTGCAAAGGGCATCAAATTCTTCGATGAGATCGATCAATCGAAGCTTGCGGCGGGCGCCGGTATCAAGCTGCGGCCGTCTACCCTGCTCGTGTTCGGCAATCCGCCGCTCGGCACGCAATTTATCACGTCGAACCCCAATGCGGGGTTGGATTGGCCAGTCCGCCTGCTGCTGACGCAGGACGACAACGGCGATGTCTGGGCAGTGTGGACGGACTTCGATTGGATCGCACGGCGTCATAACATCCATGATCGCAATGCGCAATTCAGCATGGCCACGACGGTCGTCAAATCGATCACCTCGACCATCACCACCAAATGATCGTCCGCGATCGCTGACTGGAGGTTAGCCCGATGGCCGCAGAGAAATTCGACGTTGTGATCATCGGCGGTGGCAATGCCGGTATCGGCGTGACCGGTCCGGTCAGGCGCGCCGGCCTATCGGTCGCGATGATCGAAGCGCGCGATCTCGGCGGCACGTGTCCTAACCGCGGCTGCACCCCAAAGAAGGTGCTGGTCGCTGCCGGACAGGCGCTTCACGACATCAATCTGGCTGCGCAGCACCAGGTTGACGTCGGCAAGGCAAAACTGGATTGGGCTGCGCTGATCGCCCGCGAAAAGGACATGATCAAGAACATCCCGGAAAACCTCGCGCGCGCCATGGCACGCCGCAAGGTCGAGGTCATCAAGGGACACGGCGCTTTTGCGGGGCCAGACACGGTTCGGGTGGGTGATCGTACGCTTCACGCCGGCCATGTCGTGATCGCCGCAGGATCAAAGCCGCGGCCGCTGCCCATCCCTGGTGCCGAGCACATGGTCACCTCGGACGACATGCTGAGCGAAAGCAGGCGACCAGAATCCGTGATCTTTATCGGAGGGGGCGTGATCTCGCTAGAGTTCGGCTATGTCTACGCGCGCGCCGGCAGTTCGGTCACAATTTTAGAGGCGCTGCCGCAGCTGTTGCCCGCGATGGACACCGATGCGGTCGTAGCGCTGCAGGCCGAGAGCGAGCGGATCGGGCTACAGATCAGGACAGGTGTAAAGATCGAGCGAATCGAGACAGCCGGCGGACGGTTCCGCGTTGTCTTTACTCACGAGGGTATCGAAAAGGCGACCGAAGCGGACTGGGTGGTCAATGGCGCCGGTCGGATCGCCGATGTCAATGCACTTGGCCTCGCCGTCGGCCAAGTGGATCACGACAATGGCCGAATCGCCGCCGACAGCTATTTGCGCTCGACCTCCAATTCGCGCGTCTATATCTGCGGTGATGCCGTTCCAACGTCGCCCCAGCTCTCGCCTATTGCGACTTATGAAGGTGATCTCGTCGGCCGCAATATCGTCGATGGAGCGAAGCACAGTCCCGACTATGCCAGTATCGCAACCGCGGTCTATACCGTTCCCGCTCTTGCCGCTGTCGGCCTGACCGAGGCCGCCGCGAAAGCGAAGGGCCTCTCGATAGCCACACATGTCAACGACATGCGCGACTGGTTTTCGGCGCGGACCTACGCCGAAACGGTCGCCTGGTCGAAGGTCATTGTCGATCGTGATAGCGATCGCATTCTCGGCGCCCACTTTGTTGGCCATGCCGGTCACGAACTTGTAAATATCTTCAGCTTGGCAATGAAGTTCAGCATCCGCGCGAGCGAGCTTCGCGAGCACATCTACGCCTATCCGACGTTCGCTTCCGACATCAAGCACATGCTCGGACATTCCTGAGTTCACATAGCCCGCCGCTATCGACTCAACAGCCAACCGGCATTTCCCGAGGCCAAGAGTTTGCGCGATGCTGATGACACAGCCGGCCAGTTTCCGGGCCGCGACATCCAACAAGGAGACAACGACATGTTCAATGACATCGGAACCTCGCGCAAGATCTGGCAAGCTCTTGGAGTGGTCAGCGCGATTGCCATCTCGCTCGCAACAGCATCTGCCGCTTTCGCCGGCGAATGTCCCGCGGACAAGATGAAATCCAATGCCCGCCAGATGGTGGACTACAAGCCGGTCGGCGTCACCGACGTCACGCTCGGCTCGATCGATCTCGGCAAGCAGCCCGCGCATATCGAGGGCCGCGAGCTTCGCTTCCGCAAGCTGACCATCGAGCCCGGCGGCATCGTGCCCTGGCACAGCCACGATGATAGGCCGGCGCTGATTTTTGTTCAGCAGGGCGAGATCGTGGAATACGCCAGCAACTGCGTCGATCCGATCGTGCACAAGGCGGGAGATCTGCGACCAGAGATCTATGGCACCTCGCATTGGTGGAAGAATCTCGGCAAGGAGACCGTCATTCTCTATGTCGGCGACGTCCGCAAGGATCCAACCGACCACAACATGTAACGAGCGCTCCCCCAAATGCCTCGTTACCGGATGTGACGACCTGGGAGTCCCGTGTCTAGCCCCGCACGCCCGGGTGTCACATCCCCCCTTTTGCGATCATAGGACTTGCGGTCATGACCGATATGCCGGCGGAAGCTGCGATGGAAGCCATACAAACGCACGGTCATTCGCCCGGCGTGGTGCTGCGATCAGTGGTGATCGGCCTCACCGCATTCCTGACTGTCGTCGATCTCTTCGCAACTCAAGCCATCCTGCCATCCTTGGCGCGGCACTATGGCGTGGCGCCGGGAGCGATGGGCTTTGCGGTCAACGCCAGCACGATCGGCATGGCCGTGGCAGGACTGGTGGTCGGATCCTTCAGCCCGCACATCGACCGCAGGATGGGCATTCTGGCAAGCCTCCTTCTGCTCGCTATACCGACAAGCCTGCTTGCGATCGCGCCCAACCTCACCGTCTTCACGATTCTTCGCATCATCCAGGGCCTCTGCATGGCTTCAGCCTTTACGCTCACACTCGCCTATCTGGGTGAGCAGTGCAGCGCGATGGATGCCGGAGGTGCCTTCGCCGCCTACATCACAGGGAATGTCGCCAGCAACCTGATCGGGCGTCTCATCTCGGCGACCGTAGCCGACAATCTCGGTCTGGCGACGAATTTCTATTTCTTTGCCTTGCTCAATGTCGCAGGGGCCTTGCTGGTCTATTTCACCATCAAGCGTGTCCAGCCCATGCATTCAACCGACCCGGCGCAATCACCGCTTTCGGCCATGATAGAACATTGGCGCGATCCACCTCTGCGAGCCGCTTTTGGCGTCGGCTTCTGTATCCTCTTTGCTTTCATCGGCACCTTCACCTACGTGAACTTCGTTCTCGTCCGTGCACCGCTGTCGCTCGGTATGATGGGGGTGGGCTTTGTCTATTTCGTATTCCTTCCCTCGATCGTCACCACGCTGCTGGCCGGCAAGGTCGTCGACATGTTGGGGATGCGACTGTCGCTTTGGGGCGGGCTTGCGATCGCGCTATTGGGGCTGCCGCTGATGCTCTCATCGCATCTTGCGGGCGTCCTCGCCGGGATGGTGCTGGTCGGGATAGGCACCTTCTTTGCACAAGCCTGCGCCACCGGCTTCGTCGGGCAGGCGGCGCGAACAAACCGCGGGATTGCAAGCGGCACCTACCTTGCTTGTTACTTCTTTGGTGGCCTCGTCGGCAGCGCTGTGCTTGGCCAATTGTTCGACCATTTCGGATGGCTCGCCTGCGTTGTGGGGGTCGGCGCGGCTCTGGCTCTCGCGTCGGCCCTTGTTGTGAGGCTGCGGCTCGCCATCGATTGAGCCCCTCTCGTCTGCTCTCAGGCATGGCCTTTGCATGTATTCCGGTGGAGGTCATGTCATGCTCGGCATTCCGCGGCGCTTCAGCCATTTCGTTTTTGCGTTCATCCAGTCCGGGCTGACATGCTTGATCGCTGCCGGTATCGCGAGCCTTCCGTCTCTCGCGACCGGCAATTTCTTCTGGAATTGGCTGACGTCCTGGGTGATTGCTTGGGTCACGATGTTGCCGATCGTCCTGCTGGCCGCTCCGGCGATAAGCTCGTTTGCCATCGCTCTAACGTGCGATGAACGGACCAACTAGAGTGCGGCAGCCGTGCGCCTTGTGGGCGGCTAACCGATTGACCTCCTCAGTCTGTACGCGCGTGCATTAGCGTTGGGCGAACGATCTTGGCTTGCGAAGTTCGCACCGAGACCGTTATGCGAGCCGATCTGAGATCGACGGTGATTTGTTCGGATTGCTTACTCGTTCGAAATGAGCCAGAGCGGAATATCAGCTCGAACGCGCACATCGTGCTGAAAATAAAGGAAATCTGGCGCACCCGACACGATTCGAACGTGTGACCTTTGCCTTCGGAGCAAGATAACGTGCCCATCCGAAAAATGCGATAGGGCGCGCTATTCTACGCTATCCACCTGAAGCGGCTGGATATTCTCAACGACAGAAGCGACGTTCCTATCCGAAAACCCGCACCGATTTTCTCCCGCCTGCTTACGTCCTGCTTACGCGAGAGATCGAGCTCGGAACGAAGGAACGTCATGGTCAAGATCACGAAGAGGGTCGTCGAGGCGGCGGAAGCCCAAGAGAAGGACTACCTGATCTGGGACGACGAACTGCCGGGCTTCGGTCTGAGGGTCTTTAGTTCCGGCAAGCGCAGCTATGTCATCCAGTATCGAATAGGTGGACGCTCACGTCGATACACAATTGGGCTTCACGGAGCCTGGGCGCCTGAGACGGCCCGCCGAGAGGCAAAGGTGCAGCTCGGTCGGGTCGCCGGGGGTGATGATCCGGTGGAAGGTCGTCAACTCGATCACAAGGCGATCACCGTGAAGGAGCTCTGCGCTCGCTATTTCGCTGATCTCCAGGCCGGGCTCATCCTGGGGAAGGGTGGACGACCGAAAAAGGCCTCAACGATCGTCACCGACACTGGCCGTATCGAGCGTCACATCGTTCCGCTCATAGGTCCCCGGCGGGTCAAGGACCTCACCAAGGCCGACATCAACAAGGTCCTCAAAGACATCATGGCCGGAAAGACGCGGGCTTCGCTGAAGACCAAGAAGCTGCGCGGAAAGGCTATCGTTCGCGGCGGCGCTGGAACGGCCACTCGTACCGTTGGTCTTCTCGGCGGTATCCTCACCTATGCGGTCGAAGCGGGCATCATTGAGCGCAACCCGGCCCATGGCGTCCGCAAGCCCAAGGACAACGTGCGAAAGCGTCGGCTGTCCGAGGCGGAGTACCGAATACTCGGTCGGATACTTCGCGACGCTGCCAAACAGGAGAGGTACGCTACGATTGTGGACATCGTTCGCCAGCTTGCCCTGACCGGCTGCCGGCGTAGCGAGATGATCGGCTTGAAATGGACGGAAGCGGACACGGAATCGAGCTGCCTGCGGTTGGAGGACAGCAAGGAGGGTGAATCGATCCGTCCCATTGGGTTGCCGGTCGTCGAATATTTCGAGCGACGCCGAACCCACGATATCGGGACATACGTCTTCCCAGGGCAGGGCGAGGACAACGCGTTCGGCAGCTTCCCGAACCATTGGAAGCATCTCTTCGAGGACTCCCCGATATCCGACATCACTCCCCATGTGCTGCGCCACAGCTTCGCAAGCATCGCCAACGACCTCGGTTTTACCGAGGTAACCATCGCGGCGCTCGTGGGCCATGCCAAAGGTTCGGTGACCAGCAAATATATCCATACGCTCGACACGGCGCTCATCATGGCCGCGGACACGATCTCCGGCTACATTCAAGGGCTCCTTGACGGGATTGAGTTCAAGCAAACCGCCTACGCGTTGGACCGTGACTCACGAAGAGCCGCCTTGGCTCGCTTTCTGAGAAGAGCTTCGTGTGGTGACCTCGATGAGGCAGACGAGAGACCCCGTCTAGCAGCGTAGGTCCGAGCAACGCCGCGGGGCCTCAATAGTGAGGAGAAACACCTGAAGGCTATTACGACTTGGCGATCCAGATGGGCTTTCTGGGCGTCAATCGGCTACGCGCCATCGCGTTATTCGTCGAGTTGCCAGCACGTCCCAACAGCCTGCGGCGTCCGCTCATCTTGAGCTGGCGTGCTACCCAGGCGGCAGGCAGACTAACATCGCAGGTTGGAAGATTGTCCATATGCCGAATACCTCACCGCCATTAGCGACCCCGGCCATCCCGAGCACGAACACATGCGCCTCGCTATGGGCGTCGGGCGCAGCTGGTCCTCTCGAAGTTCAACAACCAGCTAGCTCTTGGCGCTTGGGGGAATCAGACCTTGAAGGTCGAACCAACGTATCCCCACGTTCGCCTCATTCAAGAGTTCGAGAGCAGCAGTAAATGCTTCTCCCCACTGCGGATCTCCTTCGTCGGGACGAACGGCGATCAATTGTTTGATCCCGACCTGGACGATTGCTCGCGCACAATCCATGCACGGAAACCAGGGAACATAGATCCGGCATCCCTCGAGTGGCGTTCCAGATCGAGCGGCGTTGTAAATCGCATTGCGCTCCGCGTGTTCAGTCCAGAGATATTTCTGAGGGCGCGCTTGCCTTTCGATTTTGTCATCGTCCGCTCCGCGCGGAAAGCCGTTATAGCCAGTGGCTCGGACTTCATTGTGAGGTCCTACGATCACGCAGCCGACCTTGCGGCTTGAATCCTTGCTCCAGCCTCCAACATGAACGGCGAGTTCCATGAACCGCTTGTCCCAATCTGCCGTCATTCTTACTCGCCAAAGTTCGTTCTATCTTGATCGTAGAGCATTTCTGCTCCGCTTGAAACGGAGCGCCAGACATCTCGGTTTGCAGGATCTTCTGTCGATTGAAACATCGCGCGTGATATCGTCTTCACTATCCGCAGCCAGTCTTTCGGTGCCCTTTTGAGATCGATTAGTAGAGCGCGGGACAACTCGGTGGCGACTCTGATATCGGCTGAAATTTTGGCTGCTCTTCTTTCGATCTCTGTCGCAATTGCACTCCTCAACTCACGGTCACTGTAGCTCGCCATTTCAACAAGGGACCGAATCGCTCCGTAGCGCACATCCCCTTCCGAGTCCTGATCAAGAGCGCGGATCAGAGCGTCAAAATTTGAATGAACGGGGAAGCTGCCGAGAGCGTGAGCAACCCTCCAGCGAACGACCGTCTCACCCTGAGTGAGCAAGCCGCGAAGCCTTGACTGTTGGTCAGAAGATAGATGCGTGCGTTTTGCAACATTTGCGATGGTCCAGCCCCTGACGGAGTCGGTGTCCAATATCAGGTCCAGCGACTCGTCATCCAAGGGGGATCCCAGCGGCTTTAGAAAGAGTCCACGCCACTCGTTGAACCAATCCTCTGTTGAATCGACCATTCCGATTGCGTCAAATACTCGCTGCAAATCGGTTGCCGCCTTGTACGGAATCGCATCAGGCGATTGATAGATCAGCAAGGCGTCGTTGGCCCGCTGTCTCGTCGCCATCACCACGTCGAACCGTTTCTCCGCCAGCATAGCGAAAATCAAGGCGCGCATTTCTTTGGCCGGGCCATCTCCTTGCGCGTCTGCCTCCGTCATTGCGTAGCCCGCTGCGTAGAGATCCCAGTCGTAGAGAGTTCGCAAGAAAAGACTCGCTTGCTGTCCCTTCAGTAGTCCCAGAACGAGAGCGGTCACGTCGAACGAGCTTCGATCAAAGCTGACCGCATTCAGCGTATCCCGAGTCCAAGCGGTAGCTGCCTGTCCCGCTAGATGTCTGGCGACCAAGTAGTCGTGAACCAGGTGATGAGAGAAATAGGCCAGCCCGTCATCCAGTTTCTCGACTATTCTGGCCGCCAGGATCTTGTTGGCAATCTCCGGCCCCGTTGATTGCAGCAGCTGATCAAACGTGAATGTGCGCGCCTTGTTTATCAGGTAGGCGTCAAGCGCGAATTTCGCAAGCTGATCGAGTTGATCCTCTGTTAGTCCGGAATGCTTTCGTAAGAAGGCACCGCTGGTGGTTGCCCGGCCGCCGGATACCAAGTCTCCTTTGATCGCAGCGTTGAGGAAGAACGGAATCTCCAACATGCGAGAGTCGCTCGGGATCCGGACCTTTCCTGCGGAATAGGACCTGATCTGCTCTTCGGAGAGAGGCAGAATGGTGGATAGAGCCCAGCTTCTTTCCGACGGCAGTTGCCGCCGAACCAAGCGATCGGCCACGATCACGTATGTCTGAACCTGATCAGTGGAAATTTCGTTCAGGGCATGGAGAATCTGTTGACCGACGTTCGCGGACAGCTCGTTCAAGCCGTCCACGACAAGCAGCTTCTTTGCCGTGGGCGGAATCCAGTCCAGCTCGAGAGACGATACCTTTGGGCTGCTAAAACGTTCTATCAAGAAGCTGGCGCCCTCGGTCCAATCCTTCCACCGTTCATAGTCGGCCCCAGACCATTTCTTCAAATCAATGAAAATAGGAATGAGGTCGATGGCGGCTGCGCGCTTCATCGTTCTATACAGCAGGTGCGTTTTGCCTCCACCGCCGCGGCCGGCAATTAGGACCTTTCCCTTCTGCAATAGCTTGTTCAGCAGTCCGTTCTCATCGGTCTCCGAATGGGCGCCGGCGAACAAATCGTCATAGTTGTGAGACCATCCCAGGCGGAGCGCGAACGTCGGCTTTTCGTCGGGAAGATCGGCCAGCTCGAGACGCGCGGCTTTGGACAGAAACTGCAGCTGCTGCTCTGGAGACATCTTCATAGATCTGCTCCAGGAGCGGGATCTCGCGGCAGCCGACGAACGAATTCATGGGCGACGATTGCCGCGGCGTGAGCTGCGAAGGGCTTCCACGCTGCGCGAACTTCGGCGTTCTCCGGTGGCCCTACCAAATCCGATATCCCACGAATTACGGCGTAACGTGGATTATACCAAAACGAACTTCTCCTCTCGCACACTTGGCGCGCAATCCCGATTGATTCCATGTCAACTGCAAGCGAATTGTCGAACGGCTTCAAGAGATTGATCTGTACCGGATCGTGAATGTCCCCCATGACCTTCTCGCCCGACACGATAGGTCCAATATGTATGCGAGGGACAATCTGTCTCGGCGGCGTGACCTTGTCGGGCTGCTGAAGCTTCAGCGCCCCCCTCAGATCAAACTCCTTTGAAAGCGGTAGCGCGACGCTGCGCCTCAAGGGTAGCGAAGGGTGGTCGATTGCGTAGTGACGATGGAAGGTTCCTTTGTCTGTAATCTTCAGGAACTCGACGTACCCGACATACTCCGCGATCAGCACGTGGCCCAAGTCGATACCATCGCGTCCCTTGCCATTGTCGTCGCAGAGACCGCCGGCGACGCCCAGCAAAATCAAGACTTGGGGACGGAGATCTTGAACCATGGCAGCGATATCACCGCTGAGCGGAACGTTTGTTCGATCGGTGGCCTGTGTGAGAACCGTGTCCCAATCTCCTGGCGTCGAATTGGTCTGGACGAAATACGGAGTCTCCGGAATGTTCCGACGCAAATCAAACACTTCCTGAGCCGCCGCAAACTCCTCCGGGATTACGGTTATCACGCCGACGCGCGCTCGACCCTTCAAGCCCATCGGCGCTGCGTAAAAGGTCTTGTTTGTACTAAGAGCGGAGCTGACAGCTGCTGCCACAGCCCGGTAAGCCGAGCCAATGAATGAAAAATTGTTCTGCACGTTCTACTAAACTCATGGTCGCGACCGCGTCATCTAGACAACTACCACATGCCGGGCATAGGTCATTCTTTCAGCTGTACACAGGAGTAAAGTCTATACCTTGAGATTTGGAACAAATCAAGAACATTCGATGCCGGATCCGGACGAGTCATGCGGCCTGCGAACGCTGCGGCGGGCTCACCGCCTCCGTCAACGTAGCTCCGGTAATCGCGGCGCCCAAAACTGTTCGGGCCACCTCGAGAAGGTGCTCGTGGTGCGTGAAGAACAGGACCTGCGTCTTTTTGGCGAGCTCGCCCAAGACGCGGAAGCCTGCAGCCGCGCGTTTGTCGTCGAAGTTGATGAACAGATCGTCCGCGATGAACGGCATGGGCTCGGCATGGTCGAGATAGTCCTCGATCGCAGCGATCCGGAGCGCGAGGTAGAGCTGGTCCGCAGTGCCGGTGCTCATCCCGCCGACCGACACGCGCCGGCCGTCCTGGCGGATGCCGGCGAGCTGCGCTTTGTCGTGCTCGTCGAATTCGAGCTGCAGCGTTTGGAAGGATCCGCAGGTGAGCATCGCGAACAGCTCGCCCGCGCGCTTTAGCATGGGTGCCTGCTTCTCTCGCCGGTAGCGGTCGATCGCCCATTGAAGCAATACGATCGAGGAGCGAAGACGCACATACTGCTCGGCGATCTCGGTCATCTCGGCAAGCGCCGATTGCCGATCCGCAGCGTCCCTCGCCGCCCGGTCGTCACCACCGATGGCCTCGAAGGCTCGGCGGACGGTGTTGCGGGCCTCACGTGCTTCCATCAGGCGATCGTGCAATTCCTGCACTTCTTCGGTAATCGTCTGATCCTTCGCCGTGATGGCGTCCAAGTCGATGCCCGAGCACTCGACGTTCAGTTCCGTTACTGAAAGACCATCGCCGTCCTGCATCAGCACATCCGTGAGCCGGTCAAGCTCGGCGCTGAGCTTCCGCATCTCGTCGGCGCGTTGAATTGCGATCCGCAATTCGTCGATCGATGCGACCTCTGCCTTCTGCTGAAGCTGTGCGATGGTGCCGCGCGCTTCGCGGCTCGACTCGCGCCACTGATCAATCTTCTCTTGCAACCTGGCGACATCGGTATCTTTCGCGGCCTTGAGGTCCCGCACGCGCGCTGCGTCTGCGGCGTGGCGGTCGAGCTCCAAGACGGCTTCTTCTGGATCGGTGCCAATCAGGCGCGGCGCGATGGCTTGCACCAAGGCCGCGATATCGGCCTCGAACGCTTTAACGTCGCGTTCGATCTTTTCGATCCGTTCATGCCGCAGATCGTTGATGCGGACTGCCGCCTCGCGCATGTCGTCGAGGGCGTTGATCTGCGCCTCGATCGTCTCGGGCGCCGCCGTGACGGCGAGTTGCAGCACCGTCAGGGCGGCTTGCCATGCGCCCGTCCACTCCGCCCAGTCCGCCTCCGCCTTTTCCAGATCCTTGCGCTTGCGTGCAACCACGCCCTTCGCCTTGCGGTGGGCTTCGTTGAGATCGTGCGCCGTCTTGGCGGCGGTTTCGTGCCAGCGCTCCTGTGCCGCCCCCGCCTCGATGACGAGGCGGAGCGGCTGGGTAGCAAGAGAGGCAGTGGGCACTCCCAGCGCATCAAGTTCGGCCATGAGGAGATATTTGCCCTCATCCTCACGCTGCTGCGATGCGCTCGTATGCCGCTCAGCCGCCGAAAGCCGCGCCTTCAGATCGAGGATCTCGGATCGTGTTCGCAGCCACTCGATCATTACGTCCGGATCGTGCGGTGTGACGGAGCTGTCCAACCACAGCACGACCCAGGCGGCATCCAGCGTTGCGCGCTCTTGCGCCAACGCCTGTTCTTCCAGGCCCAAGGATTCCAGCAGGTCGTCCTGCTCGCGGATCTGGCGGCCAATGACAGCAAGCTGCGCAGCAGCGTCGGCGTGCACGAAGCGCCGATCCGCAGCCGCGTCCGCGCCGAGCATTGCGGCCTCGAACTCCCGCGCCAGCGCGTCGGGCGGACCGAAGGCCGCCATCTCGCCTTCGGGAACCGCAACACCCTCTACATGGCGGCGCCGGATGATCGACCAGCCGGTGTCACGCCGGCGGCGCAAGCGTTCAAGCTCGTCGGCCGTAACGACCTGCTCGCCGGCGAGGACGCGTTCATAGGCTTTCTGGCGCCGGCCGCGCTCCTGCTCGGCGTTGCGGATCTGTTCGCAGCAGATCCGCCGTCGCTGCTCTAGATTTCGGCAAGCGTCTCGGTGCCCCTCGACCGAAGCCAGCGGGGGAACCGGCACCGATTCCAGGACGGCAGCATCGACGGCTGCTGGCCGCAGGGCTTTCAGCAAGCGTGCAATTGCGGCCCGGGTCTCCTGCTCCTCGCGTGTCGAATTGGCGATCTGGCCGGCGATGTCGCCGCGTTCGCGGAGGGCCTTGAGGACCACTGCGAGCCTTGAGACATCAGTCACCGGCCCCTGCGCTTCGATTGCCACTGCGATCTCGGCGAGCTCTTCCTCGGCTTCGGCCACGGCGCCTTTCGCATTTTCTACCGTGCCGAATTGCGCGCCGCGACGGTTGAGCAAACCGCGAAGGACCGCAACCTTCGCCTTTGCGGGAATGCGAGCGATCAATTGATCGGTGTCTCCGCTCCATTCAAGCTCGGCCGCAAGGCGATCGAGGGTGGTTTTCGCGGCAACCAATTCCGCTTGCCGCTTGGGGAGATCAGCTTTCCCGGCGCGAACCTGAATGCGGCGATCACGGAGCTGCGCGATGTCTTCGGCACGTGCCAGCAAGGCTTCGTCGAAGATCAAGGCCGCGCGTTCCAACTCGAGCGCGGCGATCTGCTCGCTCAGGGTCGCGATGCGCGCCGTAGCGGCCGCTTCGTCCTTCGCGGCCTTCTCCAGAACCTCGGAAGCGTCGGCATCAAACGGGACAGCCTCTCGTAACGCGGTGATGGCGCTTTGGGTCTCCGCGCGCTTGCGCACGTCGCGGCAGACCCGGCGGATGCGGCCGAGCTTGCGCAACTCTGCCGATTTCAGCTCGATTTTGCTCTCAATGACACCGTAAGCATCGTTGGCCGCCTCGAACGCGCTCTTGAGGGCCTGCCACTTGGCCGTCGTCACGACGTCGTCGCGCATCGAGGCTTCGGCAGACTTCAAACGTTCTTCTGCCTGGAAATACCTTCGATGTGCCGCGCGGCGTGAGGCCCAAAGCGCGTCGGCTTCGGACTCCATCGCCTTGAGCGTTTCGCGCAGGCCTGTGATCCCGGCGCTCGCCGAAAAGAGCATCTGGCCGACATCGTCTTGCGCCTGCAGGATATCCTTGCCGCCTTGGCGCAGGCGCTCGTGATCGAGACTGAACATGCGCGTGTAGAACCGGCGATCGGCGCCGGCAAGAAACGGGGCGAGGGCTCCCTCGCCTGAAGGGATGGGCGTCTCGTCGTCGCTCAGCAACGTATCCTTGTTGCCCTTGCGCCGGCGTATTTTGAGCCTATCGCTCCCCTTTTCCAGCAGGGCTCCCACGCGCATTGCGTTGTAGTCGTGCAGGAAGTTGCGGGGCGAGTTGGCCGGAATACCGAAGAGCAGATCTTCGACACCATTCATCGCCGTGGACTTGCCAGCTTCATTCTCGCCAACCAGCATCTCAAGGTCCGGCTTGCCGGCCGGCAGGGCGATGATGGTGTCCGTGAAATGACCGTATCGAAGCAAGTCGAGCTGCCGGATGCGCATGATTACACCTTCTCCGCTGCAAGGCGCGCGCTGAGATACGCACCGCCGTGGGCGATCAAATTTGCGATGTTGCCGTCGACGGCCGCTTTGAGCACGGCATCGTCCGTATCCGTGCGGATGTCGTGAGGAAGCTTGCGGACGAGATCGCCAAGCTCGCTCGCGAGCCGCGCCTGCAGCTCGGCATCGCTGCCTGCGCTCTCGATGATGCGCTGAAGATCGCCCAACGCGTCCTTGGATGAGGTTGCGGTCTCGGAGCTGGTGGTCGCAACGACGAGACGCTCGATCCAAGCGGCCTCCTCCCCCAGGCCGAGAGCCGCGGCCTTTGCCTCCGCAAGGAGGTGATCCGCCGACACGAGCAATTCGCCGTGCAATCCGGTCTGCCCTGTCAGCTCGATTCTGCACGCGAGCAGGCGCCCCTGCGCGTCGCGCTCGATGGCCCCTTCGAGAGCCTGCCGAACGCGATCGACGGCATCAGCAACAGCGCTGCACTGTTCCACCGGAACAAGCAGACGAATCCAGCGCACGCAATCGACATGGAGCGGCGAAATCTCCGCGACCTGGCCGTCCTCGACAGTAACCAGCGTAGCGCTCTTCGCGCCGCTTTCCCGGATGTGGCGGGCCTGCAGATTGCCGCAGAATACGACATGCGGCCGCTCGTGGAGGACGGCGGCTTGATGCACATGCGCGAGCGCCCAATAGTCGTAGCCCTTGTTGGTCAGGTCTTCGATGGCGCATGGCGCATAGTTCGCGTGTCCTGACATGCCGCCCAAGCAGGTATGCAAGACGCCGATGTTGAAGCAACCGGCAACGGGCGGCGGATAGGCGGGAACCAGATTGTCTGTGATGTCGCGCCGACCGAAGCTGTGGCCGTGCAGGGCGACATCGAGATGCTGCAGGCGGAAGGTCTCCGCCTTGCGCGCTGAGAATACGGTGACATTGGCGGGCAGCGTGAGCTTGCGGGTGATCTGGCTTTCGGCGTCGTGGTTGCCATGAAGGAGAAAGACGGGGATCTTGGCCTGCGCCAACCGGCCCATCTGCTTCACGAAGAAGAGCCCGGTCTGGTAATCGCGCCAATCGCCGTCGTAGAGGTCACCGGCGATGACGACGAAGTCGATCTCGTGCTCGATCGCCTGACCGATCAGGTTCTCGAACGCGGTGCGCGTCGCGGTGCGAATTCGTTCGGCTGCCGCGCCTTGCTGTCGGCAAAGTCCTTTCAAAGGGCTGTCGAGATGGATGTCGCCGGTGTGAATGAAACGGAACGACTTCAAGGATAGGGCTCCTCCAAATCAATGCGAACAGTGACACCGGCCGGCGGAATTCGATCCGCTTGTTCAGCTCGGGGTGATCGGAAATCAGGGGCACCTGGAAAGCAGAACATGACAACGTAACATTCGCAGAACATAATAAGAACTTTGTTGTGGTGGCAAAGGGCGATATTCACAACATCCAGTGGGTCATCACCCGTCGCAGCCAACAACGCTTGGCCTTCAGCAAGGACCGGGCCAGTCGATCTTCCCGTCGTGTGGTGGCGCTGGAATGATTAGTAAAGTCAACGGCTTATCGCGATAGCGCTGCCGAAAGTGATTTTTGTTGAAGTCGGTGCGCGCTGATGGCAATTGGCACAGAAATGGCGTCAAATGGCTCGAATTCGCTTTACCTGTAGAAAAAATATCACGTAATTTCAATTACTTATTTCTTGGCACGCCGATTGCTGAGTAGCCAATGTCCCAATCGTGAGCGCAAATACTCGTGTCCAATCCACCCGAACTCGTCCATCTTTCGACGTTGCCATCGCTTCCCGCAATGAGCGCGTTCCTCGACCGGGCGCTCCCGGGACAGAGTGCAAGCGCCCGGCGGGTGCGCCGGCAGATATTGGAGTTCGCGGCCAACCCGACGGCCAAGGCGGTACTGCTTCGCGGTCCCATCGGAGCCGGAAAATCCACGGTCGCCCGTCTGATCGCTCTCCTGAAGCGTGTCGCCCCGCTTTCCCTCGATGGTGCGAGGGCCATTCTCGATCTCGCTCCCTTCAATGGGCCGAACCAGGTCGACTTGCGTTACATCAGCAGTTGGTACGTCGAGCTCGCCCTGACCGGATTGGTCGATACCCTGGCCGAAAGCCAACTGTTCGGAAGTGTCAAAGGTGCCTACAGCGACGCACTGGACCGGCCCGGTGTGTTCGAGGCCGCATCCCGAGGTCACGTTGCAAAAGGAAGGGAAGAACCGGTTGGCGCGCGAGTAACCAAGGGCGTCGTCTTTCTGGATGAGATCGGTGATCTCCCCGCAAGACTTCAAGCCAAGCTGCTGCCGGTCTTGTCCGGAGGCGCGTTCTATCGGGTGGGCGCCGAAGGCAAGGAGAATGCTGAACTGGAGTTTCGTGGTGTCACAATCACGGCATCATGGAAAGAGCTCGGGGGTGGCAGGCTGCGACCGGACCTTCTTTCGCGGATCGCTCCGTACGCAATCGACGTTCCCGGCGTCGAGGATAGAATCGACGACTTCAACACCCTCTTGGATGCCGTCCAGGACGCGGTCATTCGAATGATGCGAAGCGCGATCGAGGAGTTGTCGACTACAGACACGGAGATCGATCGCGGCTACTGGCGTGGCCGCATGGAGACGCTGGAGCCGATGAAACCGGCGTATCGCGAAGCGCTGCGACGCGTTGCGTGGAGCTCCCATGCCAATCTCCGCGGCCTGACTGCCGCAGTCGAGCAGATCCTCGGAACGGGCTCCGATCCGGAAACGGTCGTCGCCAATCTACCCAGGTACCTGTCTCCGGAGGCCGAATCGAATGAGCAAGACGATCTCTTGGCTCGTCTCCTCTCTCGCAGTTCGACGGGCGAGCGCTTGGGTGTGCATGTCAAGGCAATCGAACGGGAGAACCGTCGCCTCCTTCGTGCGAAACTGCAGCTAGATCGAAGTGCTTTGATCCACTTATCGGACGCGCTCGGCATAGAGCCCGAGAAGCTGCGATTGCAACTGAAGGATATCGATAGAGATCGCCGTAACGTCGAGGATGACCGATGATCGAGTGCGCAAGTGCTTCTGATGTCGCTCGCCTCCTGAGTCGTGTGCGCTCTCGCGCGGACATGTATTCGGATCTGTTGCTGTGCTCGCCGTTCATGGATGACGAGACGATCTCTCTTGTGGGACTAGTGGCCGAGGCGGCATCCGGCGCACGATGCCGGTTGGAAATCATAACGGCGCAGCAAGCGGTCGACCGCGTGAAGGTTCTTCTCGCTCCGCTCGCGGATCAGCAACTCCGACTCATCGGCTGTCCTCGACTTCATGCCAAATTCTACGTGGCCGTCGGGCGTAGTCGGGAGCACACGGAAGCGATCATAACCTCGGCGAACCTTACCGTCGCTGGTCTTACGAGCAACATCGAGTTGGGCGTCCGGATCGCGGCAACGACTCCCCACGGACGTGCCATGCTGCATCATTTGGACCGTTTCGCGCGCCGGCTGGCGCATAACAGGAGATCTACATGGAGAAATCACTAGCATCGTGGTTCTTTCTGAGACCGACGATCACGACCTTTCAGCTCGAGCCCGAGCAGCATCCCGAGTTCATCTTCGGGACTCGCGAGCGCGCACAACGCGATCATCTGCTCGGAGAGATCGAAGGGGCGAGCTACGGCGATGCCGGCTTCAAGGCGGTCGTGTTCGGTGATTACGGTCGTGGAAAGACGCGCATGTGTCAGAACCTGCGATTCGAGATTCAGCGCCATCAGCTTCGGATCTTTCCGATCTACGTCAAATGCTCTTCATTCACGTCCAAGGCGCCGTTCCATTCTCTGTTCAGGGAAATGATCATGCGGCATTCCACGGCCGACATGACGCGCATCGCGACGGAGTACGGCAGATTGGTCGCGGCTGGGACCGCGCGGCCACTTATCGAGATCGTCCAGTCGGAGGATATTGCTCTGGTTATGGGGCAAGGCCTTGCGCTGCTGAATGCCGAGATGGTGCGCAGGTGTATGCGGTGGCTGAGTGGTGAGGGCAAGGTGCCGATGGAAGGTATTGGGCCGGCCATCAAGCCGCAGCTGTCCGATAGCAGTGAATTCGGGGCTGTGATGAGGGGGTTGAGCCACATGATCGCGGCGGTGGACCGCAAAGTCGTCGTCTACTTCATCGATGAAGCCGAGCGTTTCAACAACATCACGAATGCCGACGCCTTCACGGTCTGGCTGGTGAGCCTGCGCGAGTTGACGGAGATTGCCGGCATCGGTCTCATCTTCTTCGTGGGCGCCATAAGCCGGAACGAGCTGCCCGTCCTCCTCTTGCAGGAGGAAATCATGCGACGCATCGGAGTTGTGAACTACATCGAGTTCTTGAATCCGAGCCGCGACGAGTTGCGTGCTTTCGTCAAAGAGCTCTTTTCGACCTGCATTCGAAAGGGTGAGGTACCAGAGCCTCATAAATTGATCGCCCCGCAGGAGGTTCTCGATCCGAACATTCCAGACGAGCTCGCAACCATCACGCAAAACGACGAGGCTCGTCTCGACGCGTTTCCATTCGAACCGGACGCACTCGACGAGTTCATCGAGGACGTTGCCGCTGGAGGTTCAGCCAACAAGCCAAGCGAAGTATTGAAGCGCCTGCTCAAAGCGACGCAGCGCGCCATCCGCAAGGATCGGCGAACGATCGACCGGAGCATAGTCGCGGAAATCAATGCGGAAGGGATGTGATCGATGAAGACGTTCGACGTGGAGCCGCGGGTTGTCGGCGCAGTTCATCTGGGCGGGACCAAGCGTCAATCGGTCATCCTGGCCGGGCGAATGGCAGAGAAAGGCAATATGGAATCCATACAGTTCGATGGATCCGACAATTTCGTCGTGTTCGAGGTGGGAAAGCGCGGATCCGGCAAGTCCTACGGGATGGGGTCGTTGCTTGAAGGATTTGCAACGGCGGCCGCGTCACGGATCGGCCGGCACCAGGAAAGAAGAGCTGTTGTTCTGCTCGATCCTCTCGATATCCATTGGCCGGCCGTAACGCCGCTGCGTGCCGATGGGCCTGAAGGTATTCGCAGGCAGTATCAAGCTCTCGCCGGCTGGGAAGGTCTGGAGGTGGAACCCATCAGCGTGCGTGTCTTCGTGCCGGCCGGTCATGCATGGCCGATCGATCCGCCCGAGTTCCGCGAGTTTCGGCTCCCAGTCAGCTTCCTCAATGCTGGCGATTGGGCGCTGCTGCTCAATGCAGACCTGATCACCGAGCCGCGAGGACGCCTCATCGACGAAGCATACCGCAAAGTTACCGAGACGGGCTGGACCTGGGATGATCCTTCATCGCCTCAGGCGGCCAAACCCGATTATGCAATCGCCGACCTCGTGAATTGCATCGAACATGATCCGGACATCGCAGGATTCTACGCAGCCGAAACCGTTCGGAGTGTGATCCAGCCCCTTCGGTCGATGGGCCGCATGCCGCTGTTCGACTCGGCCCAAGGAACCCCGTTGACGGAGCTGGCAGAAGCCGGCGTATTGTCGATCTTGTGCTTGGCGCGCCTCACCGATGACCTTCGGACGGTTCTGACTACGGTACTCGTCCGGAAGCTCAAAGCCGACAGAATGTTCGCCAGTCAGATCAGGCGCCGGCTGGCGCTTCACACGGAGAACGAGAACGATCGCCGCGAGCTGGAAGCTGAGTTGCAGCGCCATATTCCGAGAACCGTCCTTGCTCTTGACGAAGCGCAGATACTCATGCCCGCTCGCGGAAGCAGCTTGGCACGACAAGCTCTGGATTCATTCGTCCTCGAGGGTAGAAATTTCGGCTTATCATTGTGGCTGGCGACGCAGCGGCCGAAAGGCGCAATATCTGAAGCGGCCGCAAGCCAGATCGACACGTTCATCGTTCATCGTTTGAGCGTGGCGGATGATATAAACGCCGTTTGCGGACTGCTCCAGAATGCTCGTCCAAAGATCATTCGTCACGCCGGCCGGGAGCTCGATCTACCTGACCTCATCCGAGCTCTCGATGTCGGACAAGCGATATTTTCAAGCGCGACCAGCGATGCCTCTCGCTTCGTCATCGGCAACGTCCGGCCCCGCAACGTGGCGCATGGAGGAGAAGCATTCTAGATGAAGCGAGTTGCATGGACGAAGTTTCAGGATTTCTATCTTCGGCCCGGCTTTCTGAAGGCTCTCTCCGTCGTCTTGAGCGCCGAGCGCCGCAGCGTGGCCAATGAAGCCGTAGTCCAGCGTCTACGCAGTCCGCTGTTCGATCTCGCTGCAAACCATCCAAGTCTCTGGACGAACGTCGAGCATCTGATGCCCGAGTCGAAATCCGGAAGAAAAGCCACGCTTTCGAGAAAGCAGGAAGGACCGAGTGTCGCTGAAGCGCTTCTTCTCGATGGCGAGTGCCCATCCGTTCTCTTCGCGATAACGGGCCCGACGGCCTACAAGATCCTCGATTGGGGCCGAGACGTGGAACTGATCGGTCGTGGCAATCAAATCACGGAGCGAGGGCTTATCCTCCGCTATCTGCTGGACGAGCGTGCAACCAGTGCGTTCATCTCCGGCGACGTCATGGCGTGGAATCCCTTCGTGCTCACGTTGAAGGAGAAACTCTTCTTTCTATACCATCTTGCCGAGATCGACGGAGTGATCGTCGAGTTGCTCAGCCAACTGGGTGAACTCGACCTCCCTCCGGGGACCGTACTGGAGTCGAGCGATGCCGCCCGCATGACCTGCACAGCCTTGCTGAAGGTCTTGAAAGGCACGCAGGGGAAAGTACCGCCCAGCGAGGTCCTGAGATTCCGTACTGCCTGCGCTCTCGCTGCAACCATCGCGGACGAGCTCGATATGGCGGACGAAGCCGTCGATCTCGTCGGGTCCGCACGCCGGAAAGTGCCAAAGATCATCAAGCCGAAAGCCCGCCGGGCTGCGGCCGCCGGTGGCCGGGCTCGACCGAGAAAGACGACCAAGAATGCGGATCATCAGACCATCCCTCGGTTCGAACAGCTTGTGGACCTTGGATTTCTGGCGAAGCCCGTGGCTGATGGTAGCGAGGCCGACAAGTTCGGTGCGCGAAGGCGCTGGCAATACGTTCCAACCGAGAAATGCCGCCGTTGGGCTTCTGCCGTTAGAGGAAAGCGGCACGAAGGTGTGCCGTTCTTGTGGCACTCCTTTGCGGCCGCCTGCATCGACGCGTATCAGATATCTTCCACCGTCGAACCCGAGCCGGCAAGAAACAAGCTTATCGCAAGCTACATATGGAAGGCTTACGAACACATTCACAGGCGCGTTGGGGCCAATCCTCTCGACAGCGTAGCCCTGTTCGCAACGCTCAGCGCTGCGTCGGATGGCGTGGCGATCGAGATGTCCGAGATCCATCGATTGATGTTGTCCATCAAGCAACACAATCTGCTCCCCCGGCACGCGTTCTTCGCGTCAGGCAACGATCTCGACCAGATGTTCATTCAACTGAAGCACGGATTCGTCGAGGAGGTCGCCTCGCAGCCGTCATTGAAGCAAGCAGGAATTCAATGAAGGGATCTCGTCCGGACATTTCTGATGGAGGTCGATCACAGCCACCCTCGGAAGAGCGAGAGCTGTTTGTCGGCTGCGTTCAGCGAGCCGCGGCGGTCAGCGCTGCGGCGAAGAAGATCATTGTGGAAATCGACAAACGCGCGAGTGCCGCGAGACTCGAGAAGCGGCTGGTCTCTCTGCGCCAGGAACTTCAAGCGTTGACCTCTCTTGCAGGGGAGTTGGAAGCCATGGAGACATCCTGGTCGAACCGGGTGGAGCGCGAATTCCTCGAGATCGAAGCCTCGATGCGCGACGCTCTGACTTCCATGGGCTGGCATGTCGATGGGCAATGGCCGAGATTTTACGTGGCCAGAGGTGTTGCCGTGGAGTTCGACGGCCAAAGCCGCTCTTTCAGGGTCGCGGGACGAAAGATATCCGATGCGAGCATCTCGGATGTCATCCGGGCGCTCGAGCCCTTGGTAGCGGATCTGATTCCATCCGATTTTTCCGAGCCGAAGTTCATTCAATTGCTCGCCGACGCCTACGACGACGTGGCTGCGGAGTCGTCGCAAGTGCCGATCCTGGACGTGTATCGGCAGTTCGTCCTTCGTCAGCAGAAACAGACCTTCTGGAGGGACGCGCGATCCGGCGCGTTCGTCGAATTGACTATGGACCAATTTCGGGCCCGCCTGTCCAAAGCTCTGGAGAAGGGGGTGATCACGGACGTTCGAGGACGTGAGATCCGGCTACTGCCACCGATCGATCCCAAGAATGCGATTTTCATCTATCAGCCCGCAGAGCGTCGTTTCGGATTCGTGGGCCGCATCGAATTCATTTCGAGTCAGCAATTGGATCCCTGATTATGGTTGGCATCGCAGCTGTCGATACCGATACCGGACTTACCCCTTCATTGGCGAGAGCCTTGATTCGCGGCTTGGTCCGCGGGACGGCGATTTCCTCGGGCGTACGGTACATTCACGTGGGCCACACGAACTGGCTTGCAGCCCAACGAGAACTGCTCGACGAAATTGCCGCGGATGGCCACGCCGACACCAAGTTTGTTCGTGGGACCTACGGTGCCGGAAAGAGCCACTTTCTGTCGATGGTCCAGGACTTGGCAGGGGTTCGAAACTGGGCAACGTCCCACATCGAATGCAAGGTCGACGGGGTTCAGATCGATCGATTCGAGACGTTGTATCCGCAGATCGTCGGCAAGTTGAGGCTGGCTGATATGCCGAGCGGCGAGCCGGATGCGCCCAACGATCCCATACGCTGGATGCTGGAGAAATGGGCCCGTGAGGAGCTCAGGCGAGCCGGCGTGCGGGAGGATGCTCTCACTCGACCCTTCGACGCGGAGTTGCGCCTCTACGGTCAATTGGAGAAGAGGCTGCTCCGCAGTAGCCTACCCCAAGACTTCATTAGAGCGGCTGCCGGGTTCGCGCGAGCCAGTCTCGCTCGCGATGCGGAAACCATGGCGGCCGTTTGTGGCTGGATCAGTGGCACGAAGGAGTGGATCAGCATCCCCGGCCGGTATCTCCGGCAGCCGTCCGCGATCGAGCCCGCCGGCAAGCCCATCAATCTCAGGCCTATCGGCAAGGGCTCGGCCAGGGACGCGATGCGCGGAGTGCTTTGGCTGGTACGCTCGGCCGGATATGCCGGACTTGTCCTCTGCATCGACGAGATCGAGGAGCTTGCGAAGCTTGGATCTAAAAAGCGCCAGGACCAGGCACTGCAGACCCTTCGCGAGTACGTGGATCATGCTGGAGGAGAGGGGGGCTTCAGGAACCTCTGCATGTATCTGGCGGCAACACCCGAGATGTTCGAGAGCGAGGAATATTTCCCGCGCTACGATGCGCTTGCCACGCGCATCCAGGCGGTGAGCACGGAGGTGAATTGGCGCGGACCCGTGATCGACCTGGATCGAACGCCTCTCGATGGATCGCTCATGCGTGAAATGGCCGCCCGGATCTGCAAGGTTTACGCGGTGGCTTATGGGGCGCAGATCGCTCAACAAGCTCTCTCGAAGGAGACAATCTCCCAGTTGGTCGACCGTGTGAACGAAGCACGTTTCCGGATAGCCAAACCGAGATTGCTTGCAAGAGTCGTGGTCGACTCGCTGGAGCGAATTCGCCAAGGCAAGTCGGCAAAGCAGACGCCTGATGCCCGCGAACTCGTGACAGCGGCAGCCTCGATCATCGCGAAGGAATTGGGCGCATGAGCGAGCTGGCCCGCGCCGCGATTCGAAAGTTGCGGACCGGCGTGGTTCCTACGTGGGAGTTGGCGCGGCTGTCCGTGGGATATGATCGGATACGGCTCGATTTGGAGCGGTCACTAGACGAGCTTGGAGAGCAGGAGCACTGCGGGCCGATGTTCGTTCGAGGCGAGTGGGGCACCGGCAAGACCCACTTTCTCGCGTATGTCCGGACAGCGGCCGCTCGGCATTGGCATGCGAGCGCTCGAATCGATCTCAATGCTCGGGGCATGTCTCTAAGTCACCCGCAGCGCTTCCTATCGCTCATTGCCGACAGTGTTCAGGCAGGCGATCAGGTCGGTATCCAAGATGTCCTTCATAGGCTCATAACGATAACGGAGGTGCGGCAGCGCGTACACGAATTCTCTGAAACGATCCAAGCAGGCGACCTCGGACCCGCTATGCGTGCTCTGTGCAGCGAGTTCGAAAGTTGCGGCGCGCTCGGTCTGGCCAATCACGCCGCTTGGTCGGTGATTCGAGGTGCCGACCTCAGTTGGTCCGATGATCCATCGAAACGAGCCAAGGCGCTATCGCGCATTGCCGCGCTTGCCGGCCTGTGCCGCGCGATCGGCCTCAAGGGGCTCATCCTCATACTGGATGAAGCGGAGACCATTGATCAGCTGTGGAACGTACGCTCCCGATTGGCCGCGTACGCGGTCTTGGGACAATTGTTCGAAATGAAGTCGTTGTGGTGCGTTCTCGGTTCAACACTTCGCTTCGACCGCACGGTTCAATCGGATCTGTCGGGGGGCATTCTTGCGGATGCCTCCGTGAGTGCGGATGCGCGCCGCTTTCTGCACGGATGGAAGGAGCGAAGCTACCGGGTTGTGGAGCCGCCGATGATCGATCGGGGAAGCGCCGGAGAATTGGCCAAAGCGGTATCTTCGTTGTACCAGCTCGCATATGCCCTGCTGCCTGGAGATGTCGAGGCCGTAAGTGCGCGCTGCGTGGAAGACTGGATGCGAAATCCAGTCCGGAATCCGCGCAGACTTGTTCGACTCTTGGTCCATCGGCTCGATGCGATGCGCAAGCTGGACCCGTATGAGGCCACTTGAACGGATGATCGATATTTTGAGCAAAGCCGAACGCAGTGCCCTTATGGGACGTATCCGCGGAGCGGACACGACGCCCGAGCGGATCGTCCGTCGTTTCCTGCACAGAAGTGGCTTTCGATATCGCCTTCATCCACGCGATCTTCCTGGACGGCCCGACATCGTACTTCCGAAACTGCGAACGGTGATCTTCGTGCATGGATGCTTCTGGCATCGGCATCGAGGTTGCAGGAAAGCCACTACTCCTTCGACCCGGAGAGCGTTCTGGCAAGCGAAGTTCAAAACCAATGTTGAGCGCGATCTGCGCAAGGCCAATGAGCTCGAGGCTCAAGGCTGGAGGACGATTACCGTCTGGGAGTGCGAGGTGACTGACGCAAACCTCGCGCGCCTGGTCGCGAAACTCAGAAAGCGCGCGAAGATGAACGCAAAGTCCTCTTCTAGGCGGCAATCCGGGGCACGAGATCTCGCCTCCCCGAATATCGGCCGAGGTCCATCAGGAAAGCCTGCTCGACGGACAACGGGCTCTTGACTACCCTTGAAAGAAATCCCGAAGCTGCTCTTGTGGATAGCGGAGCCGCGTCTAGGAAGCGGAATTCGGCGAGTGATGCGCGCTTGGGCTTGGCGGGGCCTTCGCGATCAAGCAATGCGTACACTGCTTTCTGATTGGGCCCGCCCCACGCCATGTTGTGCCGCTTCGAACTCTCCTGTTTCGGAAGCCCGATCCCACGAAGAGTTCCCTCGTTCATTGCAAGCATGCGTTTACCCACCCATGCTGCGATCGGTACGCTCACCGCGTTACCAATCAAGCGCCAGCGAACACGATCACCAAACTCCTCCGCAACCGGTGCTGTCCAGCCGGATTTGAAGCCTTGGAGCCGCTCAGCATCGAGAATGCCAGGCGAAAAGAATTCGTGCGTTTGGCGATCCCATATGGCTGGCGGTGACGGGATCGATAACCCGGAACCCCCCTTGAGAGGAGGGATGCTATCGCGTGTCCATCCGATTCCTCTGTTGCCTTCGGTCCAATAGAAACCGGTATGCCTCGACGCCTCTTCCTCAAGGTCTGCGCTGGCGCCGTCGTATAGGATTGCCGCAGGATCGCAGTCGAGCGCAGCGACGATGAATATTCTCCGCCGCCGCTGGGCGAGACCGAACTCGCGTGTGTTCAGTATCCTGTAAGCCCATCGATAGCCCAAGGCCTCCAGCTCCTGCACCACCATTCGGATGGCTTTGCCGCCCTGTAGGTGCAAGGCGAATGCAACATTCTCCAACAAGACAAACTGCGGCTTTCGGCGTGTAGCTGTCAGTGCCGCGAAGACGTGCTTGATGAGGTTGGATCGCGATCCTGTGATACCCGCCGTCATCCCAGCCTGGCTGAGATCTTGGCACGGCCACCCGGCAGTGAGCACCTCGCAAATCGGCAGCGAGCCCAGCCGGTCAACGCTCTTCCGATAGCGAATGTCGCCGAAATGCTCTTTCAAAACGGCGCGGGCTGCCGAATCGTTGTCGCAGACCATTACGGTCTCGATGCCCGCCCGGCCAAACCCCACATCAAAACCGCCAATTCCTGTAAATAGACTGCAATGCCGCACGTCTTCCGGAGCTCCGACTCTGTATTGTGCTGCTAGTTAGCAGGTTCTCGGTCAAAACTCGAGGAGATTTTCATCGTTAAGCCCTTTCATATTCCGATCGCGTTTTGCAAGCGGAGTTCACAGCATGGCGGCCTACGAATGACCTTGGTGAGGTGACACTAGCGACTCGCGCGAGAGGATCATCGACCATCAAGTTGATATTCGGAAGAACAAGATGGCTTGAACTGCTCGCGAACTTCCTGCCTTGAGTTTCGCGCTTGGAAACAGAGTGTGCGACGAGAGAGGGAGCCAAAACAGGTGGGCAAGAACTGAAGAGACGGTTTCCCATGCTACGGGTCAGAATTTACGGCGCTCAAACGATGCCCCGGGAAGAGATTTCGCCGTCAGACACTTGACGCGCGCGCGGCGATTGCCGCACCGGACCCTCGTAAACCGAGCCGCGCACCGTCTCGGCCGACAGACTTCGATCCCTCGCGCAACATCATGTGTCGCTCGCCGGAGGCACTCGCTCGCGGGCCCCGCCGTCATTGCATTCCGGCGTCGCTATCACTGTCCCGCGTTCGGGTGCCTTCTTGACCGGTCTCGCGACTGCACTCGGTCCCGGGTCCCGCCGCTACGCGTCGGCGCTATGCTGACCCTCGCGGGTGCCTCTTTTGATTCTCTCACCCTTGCCTCTTGTTTCATCTTTGCGGGGCTGCGCAGCATTCTCAGGGTTGAGATCTATAGGACGCCCTTCGCGCCGCTCGGATAGGCGCCGGCAGACGCCGGCGCTGACCCGGGGTGGTCTCTCCGGTCTCTGTTCTTATTCCTCGACCGTCAGAACGATTGCCGTGCGCCGTGTGCCGAAGCGCTCTTCGACCGGTTCCGCGGGCGGGCAATCCCGCTCCGCCCGGGGCGCCCGAACTTGCTACCCAATTCGGCCGGCGGGCAGGGCGAGCAGGGACTCGCCCTGCGCACATGGTCTGCCGCCCCTGTCAAGTATTGTGCGGTGCGAAAAGAGACGAATATGGCCCGCCTTGCTGGAGGAAGACCTACTTCAAGCGTGTAATTTCGCAATTACATAACCGACCGGATACATGGAGATTGGAAATGGACGCCGTAACCGGTGCGACCGCCACCAAGGTCCTCGATACGTTCAAATCGTTGCCAACGTGGTTGTTGTTAGGGCTTTCCGGCGCCTTACTCTTGATTTGGTTCTCGCCGTCTATCCTGGCCTCGTTGCCCGTGGATCTGCAGTTGGCGATGCCGGCTGCACTGGTGCCGGTGTTGGTCTTGACCATCTGCAATGTGTTGGGCTGGTGTGTCACGCACCTCGTCGAGCGCCAAATGAAGGCACGGGACCGAGACCGCGAGCGTCTACTTCACCTCTATCGTCCGCTCATCTCTCTCTTCCTGACACGTCACATCACTGTCAGTACCGGCGCTGCATCGCCTTACCTGCGGCACCGGATGGAAAATGCATGGGATGCGCTGACTTCATCGGGGCGGCGCTGGCGGCGGGTGAAGCGTGCCTGGCGCGCACTGTTTGACAAGCAGATTTCGTCAAGCGCTGAGGTCGAATACGGCGGAGATTTTCCGCTGGACAAGATCATCGCGTTGGTGCGGGCTAACCTCCGCTACGCCGAGCCGGAGTTGCAGGACCTGATCAGCCACGCGGATCGCTCTCGCTATGAGGAGTATGACCGAGCGGCGATAACGGATGCCGAATATGCCCTGTTCGACCATATCAATCGCATGCACCGCCGGTTGTCGACCCGGGCCGGTTAGATCCCGATCATCAGATCCAAATTGCGCCTCTCTTCATGACTCTTCCGAATGGGGTCGATCGCACTCGGCAGTGCTTCCAGGCTTTCCCGTGACCGTCCGCTTCGCGGTGGCGAATCCGCTGCATCACGTTTTCAATCAGCCATTTTTCAATGAAGTGTGAGAGGTGAGCGGCGGTGTTCGCGGCGGGCATAGCGGCCCGCCATTGACTGGACCTCGGGTACTCTGATCCACCCGCCAACGGCAGCCAAGGGACGGCTGTGTCGTGCTCGTCAATCAGCAGCGAGCGAGAAGGCCGAATGCTGTGCTCGTGTAATGCCTAGAGCATTGAGATTGCGGTCTGCCGCATCGCTCCAGACGTAGCTTCGCCTCGGCACGCGGGACTGCGACGAGGGGCGCTGGCGTTTTCCGAGGGTGCGTCTTTCTTGGCATTCATGCGCTGATGTCAGCATGTGCCCGATCGATTTTACTCAAGTCCTTGTGCTGCGCCGGTGGCGGCCGTCATGGTCGTCTCCGTCGGTTCGTTCGTGGCGCGCGTCCAACGCAACCTCGAATGGGCTGATCAGGCCCGAGGGACGGCAAGAGCCTCGATCGCCTTCCCGCAACGGCTGCGCCTGCTTTTTTCCCCTTCCGCGAAGGGGCGGCATTCCTCGCGGGAGACAAAAAAGCGGGCTTGTCGCCGTCCTCCGCTGCGCTGCGGGCCTGAAGGCTGCGGGCCGATCGCTCCCCGGGCCAGGGATCGCCATCGAGGCCGCGATGGGCGCGGCCCGAGCAGCACGCGGAGACCACCATGGCTACCATCGGCACCTTCACCACTTCGGACAACGGCTACATCGGTTCGATCAAGACGCTGACGCTGAACATCAAGGCACGGTTCGCCGCATCCGAGAAGGACAACGACAAGGCGCCCGACTACCGCATATTCGCCGGTGTGACCGAGTTCGGCGCCGCCTGGAAGAAAACCGCCCGCGACAGCGACCGCGAATACCTCTCGGTCAAGCTCGACGATCCGAGCTTCCCGGCTCCGATCTACGCCTCGCTGGTGAAGGTCGAAGGCGACGAGGGCTTCACCCTCATCTGGTCCCGCCGCAGCGGCGACTGATCGTCGGCGATCATCGGCCCCGCC
Organism: Bradyrhizobium sp. 33ap4; assembly: GCF_032654765.1. NCBI lineage: Bacteria > Pseudomonadati > Pseudomonadota > Alphaproteobacteria > Hyphomicrobiales > Nitrobacteraceae > Bradyrhizobium > Bradyrhizobium sp. 33ap4. Next base: position 117,043 of record NZ_JAUMTJ010000007.1, read on the forward strand.
TCCTCGGAGGCGGGGCTTCTTCCGTTGCTTGTGCTGCCTTGAAGAAGAGCTGCTTTTCTTTGAAGAGATTGCTAAGGGCTTCGCCCTCGCGCGGGCAAGGGTGAAGCACGGCTCGCCGTGCCGGCCGGAGCGGTGTCCCCGGTCTTCCGCGCAGAGGATCTTCATGACGACGTCGTCGTCAGGCGCGTGCAGACGCGCAGCCTTCGGCGCGCCCTTGCCAGGCGGGTGATCCCCCTCCGCTTCGGCCGCCTTGCCCTTGCTACCCCAGGTCTCGCCGACGGGCAGGGTTGCAGCGCAGCGCTGCGCTTCAACCTCAGCCCGTAGGAGAACGACCATGAACATGATGACTTTGTCCCAAGGCCAACAGCCTGCGTCCGGCGGCTTTCGCGTGGATGTGTCGCGCGGCCAGCGGATCGGCCGCGTGTCGTCCGAGTGGTTTGCGCGACCGGATGACGAGCGGTATCTGAACCTGCCGGACCTTTATGAATCGGTGCGAGGACGGGCCGAGCGCGCGCAGACGCGAACGGTGGAAAGCAGGGCGATCCGGGTGGAGGCGAGCCGGGACAGTGCCGAGCGGCTGGCCCTGACAGTGCCGGGACGCGACGAGCCGGTGGCACCGACCCATTGGAGCTTTGGCCAGTTGTGTACGCTGGTCGGTGCGCCGACATCCTATCTGCGGCAGCTACCTGCGGCCCTGTCCGCCATCAACCTGCAACACGGCTTGCTGTCGCATCGCGCCGAGCTGGTGAAAACCCTGGAAACCGACAACGGGCGCGTTGAGCTTCGTGCTGTCACCGGGCCGGACTATGGCCGTATCTGGGATCATGAGTTGGTCGCAGCCGTCATGAAGATCGCGGGCAACGGCACGGGTGACACCCGGTGGAAGGTTCCGGGCGTGATGGACTGGGCGACCATGACCCACAATCCCTTTGTGGACGTGACCAAGGACACGACGACACTCTACGCCAGCGATCGCGACGTGTTCCTGTTTCTGGTCGACGATACCAACCCGATCGAGGCGGGACGCCTGCCGGATGGTTCACCGGATTTGTATTTCCGGGGATTTTATTGCTGGAACAGCGAAGTCGGCAGCAAGACGCTCGGAATTGCGAGCTTCTATCTCCGCGCCGTCTGCATGAACCGCAATCTCTGGGGCGTGGAGCATTTCGAGGAGATCACCATTCGCCATTCGAAATTTGCCGCACAACGCTTCGCCCATGAAGCAGCACCCGCATTGACCAGCTTTGCCAATTCCTCGCCCGCGCCGTTCGTCGCCGGGATCAAGGCGGCGCGGGAGCGGATTGTTGCCCGCACGGACGAAGATCGGGAGACCTTCCTCCGCAGAGGCGGGTTTTCCAAATCCGAGACCGCGAAAATCATCGAGATCGTTTTGGGTGCGGAAAACCGCAAGCCGGAAAGCATCTTTGATTTCGTGCAGGGCATTACCGCATTTGCGCGCGGCAAGGCTCATCAGGACACACGCCTTGAACTGGAAGGCAAGGCTAGGCGCTTGATGGAGCGCGCAATCTGAAGATATGGGCCGCGCAACCGGATGGCGGTTGTGCGGCCCCGTGCCTGGACGCCGCCACCGATCCGGCAAGCCGGATCGGCGGCGGCGACGCGAATCCGCGTCCGGTGCTCGCCGGGCCTCCGGCCCGGCTCGCGATAACAAAGGCACGAATTAGAAAAAGTGGAACGCTTGGCGTCTAGCCACCCCCAAGATGGCTGGAAGAGCCGCGAACAGTTACTGCTTCTTGCGATTCGGTCGAATCGGCTTGCGGCCCTTGGGTAACGTCTTGGGTGTCGTCGCTCCTTTAGGCGGCTGAAGGAAGAATTCTGACAACTGAACACCCAGGGTTTCAGCTAGTCGGTCGAGCAGATCAATCGTCGGGTTCTCCGATTGCCGTTCAAGGCCGCTCATGTATGAGCGATCGATTCCGGCATCGTATGCCAATTGCTCTTGCGGAATGCCGCGATCGACGCGGATCCGGCGGACATTCCAGGCCACAAGCGCACGAGCTTTCATGCGCAAAAGCAGCCATTCAGTAGGCCATAAAACCACTGGCTATAACCGACCTATTTAGATAGGTTGGTCCACCGGACAGGCTCAGGTTTCGATGAAGTAGCGCATGCCACATGACTAGACCGCCGCTGGACCCCGACGTCGCGGATGCAGCGCCGAATGAATCGGCGATGACGACCTATGACGAGCAGCATGTCGTCACGTACATCCGCCTTCTGCAGGCCGACAGCGAGGGCGCGGACTGGCGGGAAGTCGCTCGATTAGTGCTGCATATCGATCCAGAGCGTGAGCCGGACCGCGCACGGAACGCTTACGAGAGTCACCTCGCGCGCGCGAAGTGGATGACCGAACAGGGGCGTCTCCTACGCGGGGCGGGGTCGACCTAGAAGAAATTCGTCGACCAAAAGTTTGATTTAGCGATCGTCGTCTCCGGCCACCACGTGGTCATTCGGGAGACCACGCGGTGTCAAACCAGGGTCCTCCTGCGGCCCAATCGGTCGGAATTATTGCGCCACGATCCTTGTTTGCCGCGTGCAATGAGGCGGAAGCAATGGATGGGTTCGACTGGCGGTCGCCGGAACCCTGCAAGAGCCTTCGGGACCGCAGAGATCACCGACATCGAGGCGTCGGCCGGCACGCGGTGCTGCGCATCGGCGCAGTCGAAGTCTGGTCAACAGAACCGCCAAGCCGTGGCGCTCACTGCGTAGCCAAGTTGTCGTTCGACCGCGAACTTGACGCATGGGCATGCGCGGCGCGACAACCTTGGCGCGGCAGGAACGGGCGTGCGCCAGGTCCTTCCTTTCACGAGCTATCCAATTAGCGACGTGAGCAGTTGAGTGCGGCTCTTCTCGCGCCCGATGCAGAGCGCCGATAGTACATTTCGTGCCACCGCCGAAGCGCCGTTCGCCAGGAAGCCTATCCCGGATCGCGCCTGGAAGCGCACGAGCTGCAAGTCGGATCGTAGCCATGTCGTTCTGTGAGCCAAGGAGTTGAGTGTTATAGTTGTCTTCCTAAGACCGCTTGGCCTCCGACTTAGCGCGAATTTTCTCTCATGAACAAGCAGTCCGATGTACCGCTGGATGCCCGCGACTGCGGACGTCTGCCCGCGCCTGCCGTGATCGGTCGTGGTGACCGTGCGTTACGAGTGCATTCGATCTGCCATTCCTTTGTTCGATCGATTGCGGGACCATGCCTTCCTCCAGGCCAATATTTACGGGACCGGCGCGCGGTGGTGGTCCAAGGCGGCCACACGGGCGTCGCGCGGCAGCTTCACCACGGAGGGGGTGTGCGAGCACGACGGCATGCTGCGCGCGTTTGGGCGGTTATGCCGCGGCTCTTCGCTTGGACGGTCTGCAGCGGTCCGCTCTTGCGAAGAAACGGCGACGCTGCCGGCGGCGAGCTGCCACATCACCGCAGCCGGAGCGCTGCCGGCCGGCGCAACGACACGCGGTCCATCGGCTAGCTCGAGCGCGATCATGCTGCTCAGCGGCTGCACCAGATCGCGCAAGACAGCGAGCGCTAGGAGCTCATTGGCCGCACCGTCGCCGGACGTCACCGTCGCGGGGTTGCGGCGCCTTGCGGGCGGTCAGGCCGAACTCGACCAGCCAGCAGAACACCATGCTGGTAGCGACGCCATGGCTGCGGCAAACCTGCGCCACGCTGACGCCGGGCTTCTCCGTCTGCTGCACGATCGCCTGCTTCTGCTTGTTGCTGAACCGACGCCGGTTCCACTGACCGTCCACCGCTTCCGGCGTTTGGGTCGCGCGCAATTAGCAGCGCTGCTTGATTGAGCCCGGGCACTCGGATGACGCAACAATCGCCAGGCTGTCTCCTCGCCGGAGTCTTCGAGACGATCGCGCCAGATCCGCAGCGAATGGGCGAAAGGCCGAGTCGCCGCGGCATACTCGGCATGCCCATGCCGCTCCAGTTCATCGCCTCGAGATGCATGCTCAGAACGCTCGAAGCGCGATCGGACCGCAGTTCGTGCGCACGAATAGCGATAGCGCGAGGGCCTCTTGCGCCGCTTCGGCGGCCGCTTCTTGCGCTGACGTTCTGTCGTCGCGCGGCGCAAAATTCTGCAGCATTTCTGTCCGTTTTGCACAAATCTTCCGGACTCACCAGATGGCGCACCCAGCGCTCAAACGTCGCCATCGAAAGCTTGCGCCGGCCGCAATATTCCTCCGCATCCTGGTCGCCGCAGTACCAACTGTGAACGTGCAACGACCAGCAGGGGTTCGCCTTTGCCCATGAACGACGAGGCGCCATCGGAGATCCTCCACAGCAGCAGAGGACCCGAAATGGAACGAGAACACACCATCGAAGAGACGTGCAGGACTCGGACGCTTACCAAGGACGACCGAGCGATGGCGAGATAAAAGGGCGCACATTGCGCCTCGGTCGGTTTGTTGTGTTGTTTGGAGTTTTCCGCCTGCCGCGCAAGGTGCTCGCCTGGGCAGCAATGTGCGCGCTGCACGCAAGTCACTGACATTCCGCGATCTATTAAACATTACCGAGGTTGGCGATGGCTGAGGATCGTGAGTCCACACCCAGTCCGGCGGCATCTGCTCATCCACTTCGCAGCGGGCACGGTCCTCGTTCGTCGCCCACCTCAATTATCTCCACCGCGAAGGGGGACCGACGACACGGACAAGGCGCGGCTGTTCGGGCCGCAGACCGAGGACGTCGACGGCTGTGCCTTCGCGGAGCGTGCGAGAGCGACCGTCATCACTTCCGTTTCATCGTGTCGCCGAGGACGCGGCAGCCATGGCGGGCCTCAAGTCCTTCGCCCGCGAGCTGATGGCCAGGTGGCGAAGGATCTACTTGGCGGCTCGGGCTGGCTGGCAACCTGTTGATCGATCACCGGACCCAGAGGCGATGATGGCGCCTGCCTTACCGTCTGTCAGGACGATCACCCGGCCGATCAACTCCGGCCCCGGCAGCATGCAGTTCGCGGAGGATGCTATTTGGCTCGGCCGTATGGCATCAGGGGCCAGTGTTCGAGTACCAGCTTGGTCGGTCCATCAGCAATTGCACCCAGAAGGGGCAATTCCGATTCTCATTGACCTGTCCAGATTCGCGGAGCAGCCTGAAGCCCGATGGGCATCGCACATCCGGTCCGCTGAGCTTTCTCTGACAGGACCTTACAAGAGCCGAATGGTGTTGGCGATCCGCCACATTGTCCTGCGAAGAGCAACCAACAAATTGTTGGTTCGGGTGCGCGCGCTTTTGCGTCGCAACGAATTCTACCTGATCCCGCTGGCGCTCCTGGTAGGCCTCATGGCAGGTGCCATTGTCACGCTGATGAGCGAGGTCGCCCAGATCGCCCATGTCCTGATCTACGGGATCCCGGTCGACGTCCGCCTCAGCGCCCATGACCATATCAACCCGTGGGCGGCGCTGAGCGCCCCCGCGGTCGGAGGGCTCGCGCTCGGGATCATGGAGTGGTCGCGGCGGCGCCTGAAGATATCGAGCGCGGTCGACCCGATCGAGGCCAACGCGCTGCGCGGTGGACATCTCTCGCTCCGCGACAGCGTGGTGGTCTCGAGCCAGACCCTGATCTCCAACGGCTGCGGCGCCTCGGTCGGGCTCGAGGCGGGCTACACCCAGATCGGCTCGGGCGTCGCCTCCCTGCTCGGCCAGTTCCTCAATTTGAGGCGCGCCGACCTCCGCCTGATCGTCGGCTGCGGCGCGGCCGCCGCGATCGCGGCGGCGTTCGGCGCCCCGATCACCGGCGCGTTCTATGCCTATGAGCTGATCGTCGGCGTTTACTCGGTGGCGAGTGCAGCCCCCATTCTCGCCGCGTCGCTGTCGGGCGCGCTCGCCGCGCAATGGTTCGGCGGCTCGCCCTATTTGCTGGAAGTTCCGAGCGTCGGCACGGTCAGCGTCGAGCAATATCTTGCTCTGATCGTGCTGGCGTTGATCGCCGGTGGTGTCGGAATTCTGGTGATGCGAAGCTCCGTTCTGTTCGAGCGCTTGTTCACACAATCCTGGCTTCCGCTCTGGATCAGGCCGGCGATCGGCGGAATTTGCGTCGGCGCGCTGGCGATCGTCACGCCGCAGGTGCTCGCCGCCGGCCACGGCGCGATGGTGCTCGACATGCACCACGAGATGGCGGCGGGCCTGATTGCGACGATCATCGTGCTGAAGCTTGCCGCCTGCATGATCTCGCTCGCCTCCGGCTTCCGCGGCGGTCTCTTTTTCGCCTCGCTGTTCGTCGGCAGCCTGCTCGGAAAATTGTTCGCCGCGCTGGTGATCCTCGCCAGCCCGAAGCTCGGAATTGATCCCTTGGTCGGCATGCTCACGGGCATGGCGACGCTCGGCGTCGCCATCGTCGGCGGTCCGCTGACGATGTCGTTCCTGGTGCTGGAGTTGACACGCAGCGTCGACGTCACCGCCGTTGTGCTGGCTGGCTGCATCGTCACCAGCATCTGCGTCCGCTTCATGTTCGGCCATTCGTTCTCGACCTGGCGCCTGCACCTGCGCGGGGAGACCATCCGAAGTGCCAACGACGTCGGCTGGCTGCGCAACCTGTCGGTGGAGCGGATGATGCGCAGCGACGTCGCCAAGGCGCCATCGACCTCGACCATCGCGGCCTGCCGCCGCGAGTTCCCCTTGAGCTCGCTGCAGGCGATCGTGGTCGTCAACGACGCCGACGAATATTGCGGACTGGTGCTGCTTCCAGAACTTTATTCCGTCGAGCTCGATGCCATCGCGGACGACATCCAGGTGGTGGAGCTCGCGCGCTATTTCGACGACGTGCTGCTGCCCGAGATGAACGTGAAGACCGCGATGGCCGTGTTCGACAAGGCGGAGGCGGATCTTCTGGCCGTGGTCGAATCCGCCGACAGCCGCAAGGTGATCGGCTATTTGCCCGAGTCGCTCGCGCGCCGCCGCTATGTCGAAGAGATCGACCGAGCAACCGGTGGCGTGCTCGGGGCAGTGTGAACAGTCTTAGCAGGGGGATCACCGGACCGGCAGCAGGCCGAGTAGGAAAGGCTCGTAACCTGGACCTGCCCTGGTGCTCAGATCAGCTTGCCGAGTGGCTTCTGGCTTCGCAGGCAACGGCCGGCTCTTCGCTCCTGACCACCACAGAGTTTCTCGATCTCGGGCTGGCAGGCGCTGCGAACTGTCCCTCGTTGTGTGGTGTCCCCCGATCCTTTGCCGCGTTGATCCTGAGCGGGTACGCCTTGGTGCAACAAACCAGCCACGATTTTCCTTAGGCTTGCGGCGTTTCCCTGCGAAAAACGTCGACGATATTGATCGCCCCCAAATTGGTCGCATCGACCCCGATTTGTCCGGGATGGCACTCCCTCACGCCGTACTAAATCGCGCTGTGTCGCGGCCTTCCGCGTTGCTGCGGCCCTAACGGTGCAGTCCCGGACGCGTCCGCGCTTTTGACGCGTCCCAAGGCAAATCGAACACAAGGGGGTATCCGATGTCCGATAATCTCAGCAACTTCATCAAACGCGCCTTGTGGCTCGGCGGCGTTTCTATCTGTGCAGTGGCTCTGGCGCAGCAGGCATGTGCTCAACAGCTCTACCTAAGCGCCAACGGCACGACGACCAGCGATCTTGAGGTCGCAGCCAAGAGCTGGATGACGCCTGAATTCAACGGCGACTGGGGACTCAAGGCGATGAATGCCCAATATGCCTATGCCAATCGCATCACCGGTAAGGGTATCCAGATCGGCATCGTCGATTCAGGCATCCTCAGCTCCCATCCGAAATTCCAGAAACCCAGGATTCACGTTCTATCGAACCAGGGCCAATATGGGGCGGATGGGTATCGCTATGGCCCGACCGACGGCGCGTTCAAGCGGGGTGATTTCTATTCCGATACAGGCAGCTGGATCGATGGTGTGAATGACTCACACGGAACGCATGTCTCCGGAACGATCGCCGCATCGCGCGACGGTAAGGAAATGCACGGCGTGGCGTTTGACGGTGAGCTTCATGTGTCGAACACAGGCGGCACCGACAACATGATTTACGGCCCGAACGAGGACTACAATTATTTCAAGGGGGCCTACGGCAACCTGGTCACCGCCGGCGTCAGGGTCATCAACTCAAGCTGGGGCAACCCGCCTGATGAGGACGACTACAGTACCAGGCAGGGCGTGCTCAAAGGCTACATGGGCTATGTCGGGAAGAAGACCTGGCTCGATGCCGCTGCCGAGGCCGCACAACGGCGCGTCATCATGGTCTTCACGGCTGGCAATGCCGGGTTTGACAATCCGTCGGTGCGGGCGTCGTTGCCCTATTTTCGGCCGGAGCTTGAACACGAATGGATTGCAGTCACTGCAATAGATCGGGCAGAGAAGCAACAGTTCAACAAATGTGGCCTGGCCAAGTACTGGTGTCTTGCAGCTCCGGGCGTTGGTATCGACAGCACTGTGGTCAGTGCCGGCAAGCCGAGCTATGGCCGCAAGAGCGGTACCTCAATGGCGGCGCCGCACGTGACTGGCGCCCTCGCGCTGGTCATGCAGCGATATGCCTACATGACCAATGAGCAGGCACGCGACGTGCTGCTGACCACGGCGCGACAGCCCAAAGGCTATTCGGGCGTCAACGAGATCTATGGCTGGGGCATTCCCGATCTCAAGGCCGCGATGAATGGTCCGGGCCAATTATTGCGTCGCGAAAACTACAATCTTCCGACCGGTGTTACCGACATCTGGAGCAACAGCATTTCGGATGCGGCGCTGAGGCAGCGCAAGCGGGAAGAGGCGCAGGAGATCGTCGATCTGACCGGGGAAATTGCTGCTCGGGGCAGCGATCCCGCAGCCAAGGTGCTTCAAGTCCGTCTTGCAGCGCTCAAAGTCAAAACAGATGCGGAATACGCGGGGGCTCTGACCAAGTCGGGTGGAGGCACGTTGATCCTCAGGGGGATCAACTTTTATACCGGCCCGACTTCGGTCGACGGCGGTGCGCTGATCGTGAACGGCTCGATTGCTTCGTCTTCGATGACCACAGTCAACGTCGGCGGTCTGCTCGGCGGCACCGGCACTGTCGGCAACGTCACCATCAACGGCGGCACGCTGTCACCAGGTAACTCGATCGGCCTGCTCAGCGTGCAGGGCAACTTGGTATTCACAGCGGCGGCGAGCTATCTCGTGCAGATGTCGCCGACCAACGCCGACCGCACCAACGTGACTGGCACTGCAATGCTCGGCGGCGCCAGCGTACTGGCGGTCTGGTCGCCGGGCAGTTATGTGATGAAGAGATATAACATTCTCAATGCTGCCGGAGGCGTGAGCGGTACCTTTCATGGACCAGTCAACACCAACCTGCCGAAGAACTTCGCGGCGAATCTCAGCTACGATGCCAACGACACCTATCTGAACCTGGTGATGAATGTTGCCGGGTTGAGCCGGAATCAGCAGAGCGTATCCACCGCGCTGGTCAATTCGTTCAACCGCGTGGGCGGCATTCCGCTGGCGTTTGGCGCGTTGTCGCCACGAGGCCTGACGGTGGCCTCGGGCGAGGCGGCAACCGGGGTGCAGCAGGCCAGCTTCGATGCGATGAATCGCTTCACTGAGCTGTTGACCGATCCTGCCATCCCAGGCCGGACGGGGCCGCAAGGCGTGGCGATGGCGTCGGTTGCGCCGTCGTATGCCGAGGAGAGCGGTGCGGCGGGCGCCTATGCCGCGCTGATCACCAAGGCGCCGCCGCGCGTCGCCCCGTTCTACGAACCCCGCTGGAACGTGTGGGCGACGGGCTATGGCGGCGGCCAGACCACAGGCGGCAACGCGCTGACCGGATCGGCGGACACCACCGCGCAGATCTATGGCACGGCGGTGGGAGCGGACTATCATGTCTTGCAAGATACGGTGCTCGGCTTTGCGATGAGCGGTGCAGGTACGGGCTATGGTCTCGCCGGTGGGCTCGGCAGCGGCCGGTCGGACGCCTTCCAGGCTGGCGTCTATGGCCGGCATGGTCTCGGAGCGGCCTATCTCTCCGGCGCATTGGCCTATGGCTGGCAGGACGTGACCACCGACCGAACGGTGCTCGACACCCATCTGCGCGGGCACTTTGAGGCCAATGCGCTGTCCGGGCGGCTGGAAGGCGGCTACCGGTTCGCGACGTTGTGGCTGGGGGTGACGCCGTATGCGGCGGGGCAGTTCACCACGCTGTTCATGCCGAGCTATGCCGAACGCGTGTTGGCAGGAAGCGGACTGTTTGCACTGAGCTATACGGCGAAGGACATCACGGCCTCGCGTAGCGAACTTGGCCTGCGCGCCGACCGCAGCTTTTTGATCAACGACGGCACAGCGGCCATGACGCTGGGCGGCCGCGCCGCCTGGGCGCACAACTTCAACACCGACCGCAGCCTCCAGGCCGCTTTCGCAGCACTGCCGGCTTCCGGCTTCATCGTCAACGGCGCGGCGCAGGCGGCCGATGCGGGGCTCGTTTCGGTGGTCACCGAAGTGCGCTGGCCCAGCGGCTTCTCGCTCGCCGCCTCTTTCGAGAGCGAGTTCTCCAAAACGACCCGCAGCTATACAGGAAAGGGCACCGTCAAATACCAGTGGTGAGTGATGTTCGCTGCGCGCAGGCCGATCGCCCGGTTGGGACGGTGTGTCCCCTCGTGCTCTCTGCGTTGCCCAGCGAAGCGCAGGCGAAATTCCATTTTCGCGCGTGGCTGAAATGGTGGGTTTTGATTCGCGAGGTCGAAAATGCTTTATCTTTCAACGGGGATTGACTGGCACTGTCTCTCCCCCGCCCTGCTTCTCCATTGTGGGACAAGCAACGTTCTCAAAGGTGCACCGTCGCCGGTTCTGAGCAGCACCCTGTCTAATTTGGGAAGAAGCGCCACGATGTACAGGCTAGCCAATGCCCAATCTCTTATGAGAGATGGCGCGCCATCCAGAACAAAACTACGAACTCATATGTCATTGAAATACAGATATGAATTATTGATCTTCTTGGGAGGAGAAGGGCCCTCAGCATCCGAGGGAGCTTTTGCGTGCGCTCAAACGGGACATCGCCTAGCTTGAAAAGTTGATTGAAGAACGTCCATAAGCGCGAGCTTCAAAAGGCCTATCATAGTCCTCGTAAAGGTGACCTGGAGCTGTTGATGCTTCGGACCTTTGATGATCGTAACCGCGCGACCGGCTGGTTGGCATCCGCGCTGTAGGCGAATTGAATAGGGTCGTGCCGAAGCTTAACCCGGCGTCTTGATGGGGAGATCCCTTAGGCATCGGACCGTTCTCATGGTGTGGGTCAGAACGCATCCAGGCAAGACACCCTTAGGTCTCAACGCGATCGAAAATTCAAAGCAGGTCGAAGAATTCATCAGTAGCCTGGACCGGATTAGGCAGTTAGTCGAGCAACCCAACAACCCGGTTAGGGTCCATCTAACCACTCATCCATTTTCTAACGGCCTGACTGAGCTTCGCGAGAAAGTGCTGTCGCGCAGGCGAGACGAGCCGAACCCGCTCGTTGATCCGGAAGGACTGCTCGAACAACTAGCCAATCTGCGTCGTGGCGCCCTGGAGCGCCTTGAGATAGAGCGGAAAGCTGGGCGCTGAACCGAGCCACGGAATTTCGGTTTGCGGCCGAACCGCAGGGCCACGCCGAAGTAGGTCGGGGGCCTAGCGGATGCCTGACAAATCGATCATCATGAATCCGCTTTCACTGCAATCGTCACCGCGTCGTATTGTGTTGCAACCGGCGAACTGCTGCTCGTACGCCAAATCACCGCCGGTCGCCCGGCGCTCCCCTTCTGTTCCGTGCCGGGTGGTGCAGGCCGGCAATCGCCCGGAATAGGCCGACGGGAAAGTTGCAAAATTCTTGATCGCGCGCGGCTGGCGCCGCCGCCGCCATTGTACTAGCATCGAAAACAACCTTTGGATGTGGCCGTCCTATCGCAGGGCAACCGCTCCGCCATTGATTTGAATCGCACGAACCGTTTTCACTGGAGACTAGCCCATGAAGTCGTACCTGCGCCAAGCGAGCGGAGCGGCGACGGCCGCTGCATCGACCGTGCCCCCAAACAGCAACTTTGAGCCGATCGAGGACATCCGAGCCTCGTTTGTCGACAAGTTCCAGAAGGTGCGCATTGCGAAAGGTGAAAAGCCGGCGGAGCGGGCGGTCTTCCGCAAGCAGCATGGCGTGGCCAAGGGCAAGCTCAGCGTTGCGGATGGGTGCCCGGACAAGTTTCGCGTCGGCCTCTGGGCGCAGGGGCCGTTCGATGTCTGGATGCGCTGGTCCAGCGATGCGCCGCCGGATACGCCGGACCAGAAAAACAACACGCTCGGCTTCGCGCTGAAACTGTTCGGTGTCGCCGGGCCGACGCTTGCGACCGACAATCCGCTAGCATCGACCGCCGACCTGATCTTTCAGAACAGCGATGTCTTCTTCGTCGACAATGCCCGCGACATGGCGGCGATCTCATCCGACAAGGAGTCCGACGCTTTCAATGCGGTTCACGCACGCTCGCAGGCCATCCTGAACGAAATGGCCAAGGTTGAGAAAAGCCTCGCCACGGCGCGCTGGTCGAGTACGCTGCCCTATGCGCTCGGCGACGCCATCGTGAAATACCGGTTGATTGCCGCGCCACCGCTTGCCGACGCCGATCCCGGCTCGTCACGGAACTACCTCGCCGACGACATCAAGCGCCGGCTTAAGTCCGGTGCGATTTCGTTCGCCATCGAAGCCCAACTATTCGTGGACGACAGCGTCACCCCGCTCGACCGGGCCACCGAACGCTGGGACGAGAAGATCGCGCCTTTCGTGAGCGTCGCGCGTCTGGATATTCCGGCCCAGGACATCGACGCGGCCGGCCAGGCGGCTTACGGCGAGGGCCTCGCATTCTCGTCGTGGCGGACCTTGTATGAGAACAGGCCGCTCGGCTCGATCGCCGATGCGAGGCGGATCGCCTATCCGGCTTCGGCCGCGGTACGCCGCAGCCTGAACGGACAGTCCATGCAGGAGCCGGACAAACCGCGTTGAGCGGCGCATCCCGCGGGGCCGCCGCGTCATATTCGTTACGATGATTTTCGGTCAACAATCGATTTTTGAAAGGTGCAGGGATGATTGACCCAAAAGCGATCAGCGAATTGAAGGTCTATCCTCCGATCGGAGTAGCCCGCGTCGGCAACGCCGACGGCCCGCACGAATACGTCATCGGGCCCGAGGTGATCGGTGGCTCGCCGACTTTGCCGGGCGGCGGCGAGCAGCCCGCGCGTTATGTCGGAGACTTCCGGAACGCCAAGGGACAGATCAAGCGGCAGGCTGCTCGCTTTCGCGTCTACGCGCACATGCGCGACGGCAGTGTGCAGGAAGTGACGGCAGCTGCGGCCACCATCGAGTGGCACGTCTCGGTCGCCAATCTCAAGGCCGGTTGGTACGAGTTCAACCAAGCGATGGACCTGGGGCAGATCAGCCAGAACGCGCTACTTCGCAATCGCGATATCGTGGGCCCAGAGGACCGCTGGCGCCTCGATATCATCCCCACGGCGCGGAGCATTTCCGGCCAGAACGCGGCCTCCCTTCCGTTCGGCGACGGCAGGTTTTTTGGCAAACAGGTCTATCTCGGCGAACTTCGCACAGATGCCGAGGGACGCTTGCTTTTCCTAGGCGGCAGGGGAAATGCGGATGCGTTCCGCGGCAACATGCAGCCGGTTACATTCGCCAACAATTCTGGATGGCACGACGATCTCTGCGACGGGCCGGTGCGGGCGAGAGTCACGTTTGAGGGCCATGATCCGATCGACGCTGAGCCTGGCTATGTTACCGTGACCCCGCCGAACTATGCGCCCGGTTTGTTCGGGCTCGTGACGATGGACGATGTCGTCAGGGAGGTCTTCTACGACCAGAAGTGGCTGCAGCCACCCAGTTCGACGTCATTTGGGGATGACGTACTGCCGCTGTTTCAGCGGCTGACTGGTATGCAATGGGTCAACCATGGTCTCTTCATAGTTCACGGCTTCGGCTCTTCGCTGGACGCAAATGATCCCAGGGTCGCTGCCAAGCTGAATGACAATACGGCTCCCAACGCCGCGTGGCGAAAGCGGGTTCTAGAACTGTTTCGCGATCCCGGCGCGGGCGGTACCGTGATCAAGGATCAGGTGCCCCAGACCTATGGCGACGGGGTCGACGTGCTGTTCGACGACACCCAGCCACAGGTTCCTAGTGCCCTCCTAGCAGTCACGCGTACGCAATATGCACATCTTACCCGATGGGCCAGCGGCAACTTTACACCAGGTGCATCGGTTTCCGCGCCGGTCGTGTTATTCTCCAAACTGACGGCAGTAGAGCAGGTCGAACATCTCGAACGCGCGCCGTTGCACGATTGCTTGGGCGGACCATTCCATCCCGCGATGGAAATGACATGGGTGATGCGGATTCCGCTGCTCTGGAAGTCGAAATACCGCCTCAAAGTTCTCCCGGGCGATGACCCGGCGAAGCAGGATTTCGGCGATACGCTGACGCCTTCGGTCTGCACCGGCGCCAAGGGACCATACGATGGGGCGGCTGCAGGATGCCTGACTCGCTTCCTTGGCGTGCCCTGGCAAACCGATCACACCTCCTGCAACTCGGCCGCCGACTACTTTCCTTCAACCTTCCTGTCGATGCCGACATTCTGGGGGCCGCGCGCGCCGGATCAGGTGCTGGCGGACGGCAATTTCCTGAGGGCAGCCGCGCTCGCTGAAAAAGTCGAATCGCAAGCCCAACAACAGATCTTAAAGCATCTCATGAACAGAGTTGACTGGTTGCGCGACATAAGGGGCAACGACTCCTACGACCGTCTGTCGCTGATGATCAAGGAGTGGTCCGAACTGGGCATGGTGCTGCCGGTGGAGGGCGCCCCGGCGTCTCTGCCGGTCCAAGAACTTCGCGTCGAGCAAGGCCGCCACCACAAGGGTGTACCGATCGACGACACTGGCGATCCGAAGTACCATCTGACGGCAAAGGTCGAGGATTTGTTCGACGGCAAGCCGGCTTCGGCTGCGTTGACGAGCCCAGCGGTGAACAGGTCGCGGCCGGCCACGACGATCCAACCGCCACCGAAGCGAAGGTATCGTCAGGGCGAGATCTGACCTTGCCGCAGCTGCGTGCGGAATTTCTTGTGGCGGGCGCCGGACCAAGCGGTCTGACGATCGCGCGGCTGTTGGCGTTGAAAGGCCGCGGCGTCGTCGTAGTTGATCCCGGCCCGTCGGCAGCCGGACGACTGGAACTGCTCGCGCCTGCTGCGCTCGGCACCGTCGATGCGCTGGGATTGTCGTCCCTGCTGTCCAATCCCGCTATCGCGCGGCCCTGCCTCGGCATTCGCAGGTGGTGGGATTCGGGCCAACCTGAGCACGAGGACTTCCTCCGGCATCCACGTCGCACCGGTCATGTGGTCGATCGGGCAAGCTTCGACCGCAGCCTGCGGGACGCGGCCGCTGCCGCCGGGGTCGTGTTTGTCGAGGCGCGCGTGACGGGACTGGTGGAGGGCGGCGTTCGCCTCGCAATTGGCCGAGGCGTCTCCGAAACGCTTGCCTTCGGCGGCACACTCATTGATGCCACCGGCCGTGTTGCGATGGTGGCGCGGCGCAAGGGAGCCCGTATCGCAATACGCGATCGCAGAGTGGCGGAGTTGATCGAGGAAAGCGCGCTTCATTCGGACAGCGTCGCGCCGGTATGGCTCGATGTCCGGAAGCATGATGAAACCAGTTGGTCCTACCGGATCGAAGGCCCCGTCGGTAAGGTGCAGATCTGGCGCATTCGCAAGCCAGGAACGGCAACGGCGCCCGATGCCCTCAGGCGCGTCGATTCCTCCGCGAGCATCTTGACCGAAATGGCCGGCGAAAGCTGGCTGGCGGTCGGCGACGCCGCCTGCGCCTTCGATCCGATTGCCTCACAGGGCCTGTTCAATGCCCTTTCGTCCGCACTTGTCTCGGCGGGCGCGCTCCAAGTGAGTGGCCGGCTGACCTGCGACGCGGCGCGCGCTTATAGCGGCGCCGTAGCGGCCGCGTTCCTGTTCTCGGAAGCGGGCCGGTCGCAGGTCTATCGCGGCCGGGGCACGACATGATGCGGTCGCCTCCACGAGCGGAGGATAGGCTCCGGGCGCGGCGCAAGGCGCACGCAGCGCTGAAGTCGCTATTGACGATTTCGCCGTTACGCCTCTAGGACTGAAACTGCGGTGAGCCGCAGGTGCGGCTAGGTCCGCCTCCTGACAACCTTTGCCAAGTCATCCGGATTCTCCTGAAGCCACGAAAAGTCAGCGAGCCGTCAACCGAGTGCTGAAGTGCCCATTTCAGTTGGTGAGTCGATGATGAGTCTCGGATTGGAAGTACCTCGACAGGATGCATAAGCTACCGAAATCACTTACGAATCGGTGCGATTCGAACGCGTGACCTTTCCGTTAGGAGGGTAAGGCTACGTTGCGGAGTTGATCGGTCAAACGTACTCGCGATCAATTCGCATGGTGTCGTACGAACTCGCGCCCTGATCCGCTGCGCTACACCGGTCGGAAGGCCCCACTGGCCTGGCTGGCGGTGGTGTCATCGCTCTCGCTTTCTGGCACGAGGCCGGCTTTGGTAGCCCATTCCAGCGCGCTTATTGATTTCGCCAGTTCATTTTCGTCGTCGATCGACCAAAAGCGAAGTTGGATGGTGGACGGGAAGCTATAGTAGCCACCCGAATCTATGCCGTTGCGGTCATTCGGTGGTTCGACAAAGCCAAGCTTCGCCGATCTTGCCGACAGATCAAGAAACGCGGGGCTTGTGAGAGCATCGATTTGCTGAATGCGCCGTCGTATCCAAACCGAGATGCTCTGAGCACAGTTCGAATCTTCTGCGATAGCGGTCTCCAGGTGAGCAAGCACCACGGAGAGTTTTGATCTCTCAAGCAACTGCTCGTGGATAGCATCGACAAATTCTAGGCGACGTTTTTCGCGCGCACTGAAGGCTTCTTCGCGCGCGCGCCGGACTTCCGCTTCCCGGTATTGGCGCTGGCGCTCTTCGTCGGCGCGCCGGCGTTCCCTGAGATGCGCGGCATGTTCAGCCAAGCCTGCGATAATCTCTGGTAGCATGGTTTCAACTAGTTTCGTCTTGCTGTCAGAATATGTGCGGCGGAGCCCTGAGTAGTAATTGCCGTGAATGACTACGGACAGCCGTCCGGACGGCGCATAGTCGTATTGTGGCCAGGCTGCCCTCGAGAAGCCCCAGCGAAGATTGTCGTCCTTGCGCTTCAACTCAGCCGTGGTGGGCTCATGTGGTGTTTTCCGGGGCCGCTCTTCGATGCCAAAAGCGATTGCCTGGTCTTCCGTCGCAAGATCGAGACCGCTGTCGCTGATCTTTGGACGGTAGCCCTCGGTTTCTGCAAGGGTAAAAAGTCGGGTCAGGAGTTGAAGGGCCCTGTCTATTGAGTTCGGCGCGACTTTGAGAGGGACAATGCCGCGTCCCTGACTGCTCTTGAAGCCCTGCACGTCGGGACGACCCTTGGAAATTGCCCGACGCGTCGCGCCAAGGATTGAAGGCTCTGTAGCATCGGACTCGGTAGAAGCTGTTGCCGCGGCGGTTAGCGGCAGGTTCATTGACGCGAGCCGCTCCCGGACTTCCGTCCCCGCCTTTCTCACTTCTTCCGACATGCGCTCCGATGTGCCGCCGTTGATGTGCACCCGGTCCAGTTTTGTGTCAGTCAGCCTGGGCAGCAGCGGCCTCTTGCGGACCGGCTTGCCGTGCCCGAGCTTTGCCCAGTATCCCCGATCGGGAGTAGGGATCTTGTGGCGGTAGCAGGTCTTCTTGAGGGCTGTGCTGGTTACGCCATAATCGGCTGCGACCTTGGTCATCGGTCTTGCCCAAACTTGCTCGTAAAGTCCGTCACGTGAAACTGTATGCACGTCTTACCCTGTCGATGTTGAATCGGCGGCCTATCCTCTAAGCGACGCCATTTAACCATCCTATTGCGGCGCACTGACGGTGGCGACAGGTTGCTCCTGCACTATCTTCTTTCTTCTCAGCGCGACATAATCGCTCGTGGTCTTCGTCAGCTTGAGCGCCAGTCCGAACGCGAGGAAGAAGCTCCAGTAAAAAGACAAACTGTAGGCTGGTTGCAGGTCCGCTCTCTGGCGCTCGTATTGAAAGACATATGTCGATTTATCGGTGAGTTCCTTCGCGTCAGCGCACTCCTGTGCGGCCTCGATCCAGAAATGTTCGGAAGGGCTCATGCTGAACTTGAAAGTGGAGATGATCGATCGCTGCTCAGTAACGCTCATCTCTTCGCCGAACATCGCCTTGCAAAATAGAAGCGGCCCACGTCTCCAGTAAAAGTGCCTCAGGTCATCATAGGGAGGAATCTTCTCTTCGGAACGCTTGAGGCGGCTGATGCTGGCTAGCCCACTTGAGTCGATTGATGGGTGTTCTTTCAGAAGCGCAGCCTTCACTTCCGGCGTGAGATCGCCCAGAATTACCTTGCCTGTCTCGACGACATTATCCCACATTTTTTCGATTTGAGATTTGTACAAATCGGCCTGGATCGCGTCGGTCTTGTCCTTGATCTGAATGTTAGCAAGGAACAACGCGACAAAAGAGAGTACGCACCAAATGTATTCGACCCAGATCCAGATCGACGTAGGCGACCCGAAGTGGGCCCGCAGGAGTAGATGCAGGAGGAGCAGGGAAGCGGCGGTGAAGACGACCAGATAAATCAAGAAGTACATAATTCCCCCCGCTTGGGCAAAGAGTAATGCAGATCGCCGCGAGTGTGCGGAGCCGGGTTAGAAATCTCAATTCAACGGGTCATCAGGGCGGTTTCAACGTTTCAAAGACCCGGCCAGTATTTAAAACGAGGCCGTTTTCGCCTCAACTCCACCCTATTTTGGTAGGCAATTCCTATCCTTAGGGGCCGCGGCCTGCGGGCAGTCAAGGTGCCGGATGGCTGGTTACTTCGAGGCGGCCGCTGCTACGGTTCGTCTTGCCGTTTTGGGCCTCTCGGCGCGGCAATCCAGCGCCCCCTCGCCAGCGCGTGTCGCGGCGAATGCCCTTGGGCTAGGAACGTCTTGCCCGGCTTGCTTTCCTGTTTGGTGGCGCGCCGGCCCGCTTGGTAGGTTGCTTCTGGCGCTTTACTGTCGTTGCAGAGTTTGTTTCTCGCGCCTTAACCTTGAGGACGGTTGGAAGGTTGCCTTTCGTCGTGCTTTTCCACTTTTTCCAAAATGATCGAGCGGCGCCAGCGGCCAGGACCAAACATCCAAATAGCTCTGGTGCATTCGCATTTGGGTGAATTCCAAAACCGTCCCGGTTGAACTGGGCGTGAGGTTCGACCGGAATGAAGAAGCAGATTCTTTTGTTGCCGTCCTTCGCGCAGTATTCGTCCGCCGGATTCTCGACCACCCCATCAATCTCTATGTCGTAATCTCCGACCGGGATTGTTCCTGCTCCGTCGGGACCGCTGCTGGCACTAAAACTTTCACTGCCCCAACGCAGCAGACCTTCCGATTTCGGTCCATCAAAGCGGGCAACATACTGAATCACGATCATAGTATTCTCCGTGTCTTGAATGCTGCGGTCAGGAGATCAAGACCTTGGATAGGGGCAGCACGACATCCTCGTATTTCATAATGGGTGCCCCGATCGCCGATGGCATTTCACTGAAGATCGTGATCCGGAAGCGAAGCTCTCCGAGATATTGCCGCTTACCGTCTTTCGCGCGAACCGGGACGTGGTTGTTTGCGAGCCAATCGGCCGTCGTGGACGATACAAGTCGCGTCATCTCATCGATGTCGGTCTTTGAGCGGACCGGGATTGCGGCAAGCTTTGCCACGGGGGTGCCGGCCGTGCGATTGCCCCGAATCTCCAGGAGCGGGCTGGAATCGGACTCTGTTCGTTCGAACATCATGGTTCGATACAGGATCTCAATATCCGTCAGCAGTCTCGTTGCATCCCCAAACAGCGCTTCAAAAGCGCGTGCAAGCAACTGTGGCAATGGCTTGGGTTGAAGCGCGGCTGCGATGTCGAACGTTTGGGTCCGATAAATGTGAGGGACCAGGGCCGAACCCGCCCGTATCCCGTCGAGGACGTAAATAAACTCCTCGCTGAACGTGACGTTGGAAAATACCTTGAAGCCTGACCAAGCGCTGACGCCTTGAAGGGCGTCGATGTTCGTGATAGTGAGCTTGTCTTTCCGTTGCGCCCCGAATTCAGCTGGATCATACGCCAGCCGTCCCCGCCGCCGTCGGCCGTTCGTGTCGTTGGCAGGATCGGCCGTGATCTTCAGGCGTTTTCCCTTTGCAGGCAGTTCCATCGTGAATCTGTCACTCCAGAAATCGGAATTCAGTGTTTTCGCGCGCACTAGCCCGCCTGCCAGGTCGGTCCCGAGACGTTCGGCGAACGATCCGAATTTTACAAAAGCGGAGACGGTGACCGCGACCTCGGGCAGCAATATCGACGGTTTGGCCGACACATCCATCAACGTATTCCAAACACCGCCATCGGTTCTCGCCACGAAATGCGCGATGTGCTCGCGGGCCGATCCAGCCTCGGCCTGGAAATGAGGATCGTCTCCAGGGGTCGAATTGTAGGCGACCGTGAGTTGAAGCCGCGTATTGATGTCTTCCGGCCACGTCCAATCCACGCCCAACCGCCACTGCCGCGCTTCGGCGATTCTGCCGTCGAAACCGCCGCCCGCCACTACGGGTGGACTGCTCGCCCTTTGCTGGATGATCGTCACCGGCTGCGGGAGTTTTCTCCTGATGACGGGAATTTCCATTGTCATCACATCTGGCTCGTCGTTCTCCGGTTTGATGAGTTCGAGCCATTGCGTACGCCGGCCTTCAACGGATTTTGCGTCGGTCGGATAGCGAATGCGCTGCACATGCGTGGCTTCGTATGAGAGGGTGGTCTCAAACCGTGCCGGGGCATCCTCCATCCCTGACGGATTGATGTCGAAAAATACCGAGAAAGCGGGGGTCGCCTTGGCCGCGGTCGCGTTGACCGCAAGCGGTGCCTGATCCGTCGAGAAGTCCGGCGGAGGTAAGGTGCCACGCTGACGAGACTTGCTCTTGGAGCCCTGTTTGCTGACCTTCAGGTAAACGTGAGGAGCCTGGGCCGGAGTGCTTTCCGGCGCATGGGCATCCCATGTGATCTTGTGACCGGCAAGCGCATCGATATCGAAGTAGGCGCCCAATCGGCGCTTGAGGCGCTCCTCGAAGTCGCGTGCGGCATCGGGTTTGAGATCTTTGAAGGCGGGTTTCTCGCCTTCATTGGCCGCCTCGATCCTGCCGGCGAGCTGCTCTGCAACGATCTCCTTGCACTGCAGAATTTTCTCCAGCGCATCTCTTACTGCAGGCAGATCCGACGGCGATAGGTCGCGAACTGCCCGCAGGAGCCGACCGGCGATTCTTGGCGACACGGCGCTGTCGATGCGCACAGCCATAGTTTTGCCTATCATGTCCATATCGGCATCGCGAACAGCCCAGGTCGTCGTGTTCGACGTATCGAAGACCGGAATATCGGAGAACGAGAAATTCACCGGCGTGTTGGCAAGGGGGAGCGGAGCAGCAAGGACTGGAGTTCCGATCTTCTTCGGTTGAGCCAATTCGGCCCGAACCAGCCAGATGACGTCGCGGTTGCCGCCGGGGCGTGCTGCGCGACCGCTCGCCGGCAGATAGGTGCCCTCCTGAGGCCAGAGCTTCGGGATTCGCAGCGCAAACGCGTCGCGAGATATCGTCTGCGCGGCCTTGCGCGAGGACCGCGCGGGCGCGGCGGCCGCAGCCAGGTAGGAGGCAGGGATATCGGTCTCTCGCTGCGAGACTCTGCTCGACTGCTGCTCGACATGGTCCTTGGATCGGCTGACGACGAGGCCCGCCGAAACCGGAATATAATTTCCGCTGGCCAGAGTCTTGGCAGCCAACGCAATGGACATTTCGCTCTTGAACAAGCTGATGTTGCCGGAACTGGCTATTTTCTCGAGCTCCGTTTTGACCCTCTTGAGGAAATTGCGAAGCACCATCAGGCTGGCGGCTCCGATGTCCATCGCTCCAGGCAAGTGAATCTCGTCCTGGTCGACCTCTTCGTTGTGCAACAGTGTGGTTTTGAGCTTCAACGCGACGCCGGAACGGAGCGGAGCGGGATCAGTATCCTTCCCGTCGCGAACTGTTGGCGTAAACAGTTGAACGCGGGCCGTTGCCAGGTCGCGAAGAATGGCACCGATGGTGTGGCCTCTGTCCTCGGTCTTCACGTTGTCGAGATTCAGTTCGTATTGCAGCGTGATTGCAACAGCTCGCTCGGACTCATCAGTGTCGTATCGAAGCGATACGCCGCGGACGTCCCAGAACGGCAGGATCGCGTCGGAATATTTCACGCCCTTGATCGGGTACTCGCCGGTGATACCGATCCGGTTGCCGTAAACGTCACGCAGGGAAAACTTGATCGTGCAATCCTTTCCGATCGCGCCATACGGGTCGGCAGGATCGCCATTGGCGGGATTCAAGAACTTGGCGAGCGGAATGGGCAGGTTATATCCGAGGTGCTTGTCGTCGACCGGCTCATCTCGGATCTTGTGCGTTGGGCCAACCGGCAGGACGGTGCGGAAACTGTCGGCGCTGAAATCGGTGCCCGTCACTTCGAAGTCGAGCATCGTGAATCGGGTCAGAATGTCGGCCTTGACGACGTCGATTCCCCTGAATCCGCTGGTGTCGATTGTCCGGATCAGTTGTCGAAGTTTCTGGCTCTGATCGGCCGGCGGCAAGGAGCTCCAGCCTTCGTCGGCGATGATTTTGTCTTTCAGCGTCTCAAATTTGCCGGCTTCCCGATGCCCGTCCTTGAAAGTCCAGGCCGCCGTCGCCGCCGGATCGTCCAGAAGGACCTTGAGCGGCAACAGACCGGGCAATATCGCGGAGCGCAGCAACTCGCCGGCCTCGATCGCCAGGGTTTCCTGCTCGAACAGTCCATCGAGCAGCAGGGCGTTCGCTGGCGCGTGTTGCGGATCCTTGCAGCGAATGATCATCAGGAGCCGCGGTATTTCCAGCGCTCCCTGCGGCCGACCGGCGGTCGGTTGCGGGGCTTTGAAAAGGTCCTTGATCTCCTGAGCATCCGACAACAGGAAGAAGCCGCCGCTGTTGACCACCGAAGCAAAGCGGATCAACTCGACGAATTTCTCCTTTTCATCCCGCAGCCAGGCCGAGTTCTCTCGGGCCGAGGCGAGCGCGTCATCGAGTAGTTTGGACCCTCCGTTCGCCGCATCGAGCCCCGGTTCGACCGAGAGATTTGCCCGCATGACGATTGGCTGGTTGGTGTCATTGATCGGTACGTGCCGCGTCAGATCGCCGTCCGCGGTCGTCGCGTACAGTTCGATGCTGTCCGCCTTCCAGTCGGCCGGCAATTGATCGAGCAGGCGCCGATCGTCCTCGACCGCTCCGACGACCTCATAGACGTCGCCGAGGAAGTCCGGGAATGGATCGGCTGCCGCCGCCTTGCCGGTCTTGTTGGGAACGACAATTTCCCTTTGGACCTGCTTGATCCGGATCGGAACCGCGATGATCCGCGTGGCGGGAACAGGATCCTGGGCGCCGGTAGTTGGATTGGTTGCAACGACCTTGAAGGTTTCGTTCTTGAAGTCTCCGTCCGATTCGACGAGGTCGGCGGGAAGCATCAGGCAGGTTTTCGTCGGCGGATTGCCGAGCCCCTGGCGGCTGAGCGGAGCATACTTGTTGGGGAGGGCGTTCCAGCCAGGCAATATGCTTGGGGTGAACTTCAGCGTATCAGGCTTGATGGCCTTGTGGGCCTCGATCTGGGCGTTGACGGCATCCGGATCAAGCTCGGCTACCGCCTTCGAACCGCTGATCGTATACCAGGTGCCGCCTGCGGCGGCACTGAGTTCTATCTGGTGTAACCCCGCTCCTATGTCGTGTTGCAGGCCGGCGCTGACAAAAATCGGCGCAGTGTCGTCCTTCTTCCGGTCGATCATCGATCGGGCGGCAGGCTCGATCGCATCCTTGGTTGCGCGTACTTTCGGGGGCAGGAGAAGCCGCAGGCCGTGCAGGAAGTAACGAGTGGCTGAGGCCGCCGCCGTCGCAGCGAGCCGAGGAGACTGCGAGTCCAGATCAACCAGTGCTTTGGGAGGCTTGGTCATTTGCGCAAGCAATTGCGTCAACCTGACCTTGGTGCCCGCTTGTTCGTACGGTTCGATCAAGGTCAACAATGCGGAGACGCCGGCGCGCAGCAGCAATTCGAAATGCTCTTCCAGCAGCACGGACAGATATGGCTGGGTAGTCGTTGCGACAGATTTCTTCTGCGGGTCGTTGCGCTCTTCCGCCTCGATGGCGAATTGTCTGAACAGTTTCTTCAGGCCGAGCAAGAAGTCGCCGTCAACCAGTGGCGCATGCGAAAGATCGAACTCATGCCGCTGTCCGCCGCTATCGACCGTGGACAGGATGATATCGGACGGCATCGGGAACAGCGCGCCGGGAAACTCGCCATCGGTTTGACGATTTTGCGGTCTCGTCGTTTGGATGTTGACGAGGAAATTGGCTTCCAGGAACTCCTTCAGTTGCGCGTAGGTCGGGCCGTGCCGGACCGTTTCGTCGGGATCGTGCATTTCGTCGCCGCCGATGAGCCGGCGCATCACGCTGACGATCGTACCCTTGTCGACGAGCGGATCGCCGATCGAAGGTGTATCTTGCAGCACCGAGTAGACGGCCCAGGACGTGAGCGCTACGACCAGTTCCTCCATCGGGGCGGCATTGCCGCTCTGGTTGGCGTTCGGGTCTCTGGTCTCGCCCCAGAGCAGGGGCACGAACGCAGGCCCGCGACTGACTACCGCTCCGGAATCGTCGAAGCCGTCATCGGCGAAAGTCAGGTCGGGATTGAAGACCAGCGGAAGTTCGCACTTGTTGGATGTGCCGCGCCACATCGAAGGCGTGAAGTCCGACAGCCATTTGATGGGTTCGAACGCCGCCACTTCTGGATTGCGTTCTTGGACAAAGGCATCTCGATGTCGCGATTCGAGAGCGAGGCTGTGTTCCTTGTAGATCTTGTCAAAGTCCGTACGTTGGTCTCCGAGCGTCCACGAATAGCTGATGGTGGTGCTGAACGACAGATGGATCTTGACCTCGAAAGTGCCCACCCACGTTTCGATTCGCGCGATGACCCACTCGAAGCCGATGCTGATGCCGACGGAAAATGTAAGCAGAACGTGGTCGTCGGTTCGCAGCGTGATCACCACCTCGACATAAAGGTCGGCCCAAACCCGCGCCCGGGTGATCCCGAAGTCCACCACGCCTTCCACATGGCCGTGGATGCCGACTGTTCCCCTGAGCGCGATAAAGCGACTGGCCGGGACGAGGTCGGCGGCTGCCTTTTTCAGCGCGCCTTTCTTCGTTTTCCGAAGCGTTGCCTGGGCGCCCTCGAGCATCGCATAGATTTCAATCTTGACCTCAGCCCTGAATATTCCGGCGTTCAGGGTTTTGCCGAGACCGAACGAACCTGAAAATCCGGCCTCGATGACCGGATTATACTCGTAGGTCAGGTCCACTGGCGTTGGAACGAGCCGCGAACCAAGACCGGAAATCTGCGCGTAGTACACGCCAGCCGAACCGGTGAAAGGGATGACTTCCGCGACGAAGGAACGAGAGAAATTGTGATTATACGGAAAGCCGAGATCGATTCTGAAGCCGCCGTCCGTATAGATATCGACGCCGATCGCGGGCAGAACGATCGTGACCGCGCCCACGTCGAAAGTGCGCCACGATGCCGGCGGGACGAATTCAATCGAATAGACGCCGAGATCTTCGCTCAGCTTTCTGTACAGCACGCCGAATTCAATGCCGAACTTTTCAAGGCCAACGTTGATGCCATACAGGTCAGGGTCGCGCGCTGCGAACTGAAACTGGATCAGGTCCGCAATGCTGGTATTGAGAAAAGCCGTCCATTCGTGCTCCGGGGCGTAGCGAAGGAGCTTTCCCTCCTTCACTTTATCGATGACTTTCTTCTGGAATGAATTTTCGTCGGCGGATTCGTTGCGTTTGGCAAAATCGCCGAATCCGTCCTCGATGTTCGCGATGAGCTGCTTTACGGTCCGGGCATTCTGGTCGAATACATCGATCCGCTGACCGCCACCGATCAGCTTGAGATCGATGATGGGACCACCGGAACCGCTTTCCTTCCGCATCAGCATGAACCACCCGACTTGGCCCGAATTCGCCGGGTCGGCAAAGATGAACAGGCTGAACTTCGAGTCGGGAATCTCCTTTCCGAAGATCACGAGCTTCGCGTCGTAGGCATAGATGACGTAAATGCCTTGGCCGGTATCGACATTGTCGATCCCGTAATATTGCGCTTTCAGGCGGAACAGATTGCCGATTCCGATGTCAAGATTCTCGCCGCCGCTGCCGTCGAACTTGAAGCCAAGCGTGAATATCGTCTTGCCGTCTCGCTCCATCCAGCCGAGCAGGAAGCGCAGCTGGAATTCCTTGAGCTTCGACCCGAGGCTGCCGAGCGTTCCCAGATTCAGATCGAATGTAAGACCATATTTGAAGATATCCAGCGTCGGGGTGTCCTGACCGAGCTTCCCGAAAGAAAGATAGCCGAGGTCGCCAAGGCCAAGCCCATCATCGGTCCACCACTCGAACTTCCGGAATTTGAACGGCAGGCGACTGAGCAGTGCTTTGCCTTCCCGCTGCAAATCGCCCAGCTCGATCGATAACCCTTCCGGGCGGAAGTAGAATTTTCCGCTCTTCGTGTGCCATCCGTCCCGCGAGGTGTCCGCGACGATATCGAACGCGAACTCGATTCCCATATCAGTAAAACTGAATTGCTTCGGCTTGCCGGTGTTTTGGTCGATCGGATCGATAAGCGTAATGCTGGCATTGGGAAAATTGGCGCCAAATGTGAGAAACCCGTCCACCGCGAAGCGGGTGACGATGTGCTTTGGCAACTTGTCGGCTGGCGATGAGGACCGGACCGACAGAGTGACGCGATCGCACTGTACGGTGCCGATGAACTTGCTTGCCGTGAGAGGGAAAGTATACGTTCCGTTCGCGACGAACTTGTATATGTCGATCGTGTTGCCTGACGCATCAATCCGGCTTTCGTGCGATCCGATGATCTTGACGGTCTGGCTGTTTTCGGCCAGGGCTTCGAAGAATCCAGCCGCCCGCAGCCACACTTCGGCAAAAAACGCGCTGACGTGGCTGTTCGAGAAGCCAACCACCATGCGTTTGACGGCCAAGGCGTAGAATTTATTGCCGATGGGATCGTTGTTCGTGCCGCCCGGCTGCGGGTTGGCTTGCGGGTCGTTGTAGTCGATGACCCCGAACAGCGGGCTCGATCCGATGGCCGGCGCGCCGGCATCGGATTGCAGGCGGTTGAGACGCAGCGCGATATGGTGCGCCAGAAAGAGCGAGGGGTTGATGCCGCCGAGCACGGCCTGAATCTGGTCGGGCAGGTGTCCGGGATCGACCGCGCAGTGAAGCACGATGACGCCCATCCATTCCACGTCATCGAGAATGGCACGAAGGTCGGCATAGGCCGCATTGAGCGCCTGGTACGCCTCCGGATCGATGGCGTCGCGCAACGCCAAATTGAGTTTCGGCGCCAGTAGATCGCGAACCTCCGCGGCGCCGAATTTCTTGGGGTCCTTGGGACAGACGGTTCCGCGGCCCACCCAGGAACTATCGGCGTCGACAAGGTCCAGTATCTTGCCGCGCGCGCCCTTGATGATCACGACCTGGCCTGGATGCTGCTTGTCCCACTTCGGGTCCTTTGGCAGTTCTATGTCGAATCCCCACCCAGCGATGTCCACCCGAGACTTCATCTCGCCCTGGTCCGGCGCCAGGCCTGTCATCACCATGAACAATTCGTCGCGCTCGAGCAGATCGGCGAGCGTGCTCGAAACGTTCGTGATCTCGAGAAGGCCGTCATCTTTGTCGCGGGCTTCGCGCGCCCTTGCGAGCACGAGACGTTCGACACTGGCGTCGGTTCGCTGCACGAGGAAATTCAGGGGCGTGAAGTGCGTTTGCGTGGCTGGAACAACAGCCCGGTCTTGTGCCGGATTCACCAGGCTTCTTCGGAAGGGGACTGCCACCCGCCTTTCGAAGTCTTCCAGCAATGCCCTGGGGGGAGCTGGCTCGAGAGCGAGGTACGGAATGACCGGCAACGCCAAACCGGTCGCCTCGCTCTTCTCGAAAACGCGAAGCGAGATCGGATCAAACGTTCCGCTCAGGGTGCCCGATTGCGCAGTGCCGAGCCTCGCATCCTTGACCGCCGCGTATTGCGCGAAATCGGGACTTTCGGATATGAGGCACGTGACGTCGTTGTCGTCCTTGTCGACGATCGCAATCCATGACGTGGTTTGTCCGAGCGCGTCACCGAACAGCAAAGGCTTGTCGTGGACGTTGGGGTCTATGACGCGCAATCGACGGTCATAAGAAGCGCCGCCGGTACGGAAGCGAATGCGGTCTGTCGCGCGCAGGGGCAGATACTCCCGGTCGGAAAGACCGGGCAACACCCCGAAATTCGTCCGACCAAGCAACGGGACAGGCGTCGTGCCGTTCTCGGCGTACTCTATGACGTCGAAGGTACCGTCCGGAATGATGCTGAAGTCGTAGTGAGCGGTTATGTTCTGGTCATCGTCGCCCCAGACGAACCACATCTCGTCCAGATCGGGATAATGATTGAGCCTGGTGCTCGTCGCATATGTCGCAAAGACAAATCGCGATGGGAACTTCCCCGCGTCGGTAGCGCTCAGCATAAGATCGACGCCATGGGTGTTGGCAAGAGCAGCATTGAAGAGCTGTGGCGCGGACGACCGCTTCGACTTTCTGCGAGCAGTTACCTGCGGAATCGTGAAACAGGATCGATCCGCCGTCTCGCGACTTGCCGGATCGATCGTCGCATTGAACAAGGCTTTGGCGGCGACCGGCTTGAGAAAGCTGAAGTCGAAGAAGTTGATGGCTTGTGTCGAAGCTGGATTGTCGGCGTAGGAATAGCGTAGCCCGAAGTTAAGCAATTCGAGCTGCTGTGAGGTCAATGAGAGGGCAAAGTTGAACGTCGAGGTCGTGTCGACTTGCCCGGTCTTGATCAAGGGAATCGACAAAGGACCGCTGAACGGGATCTTGTCATGATTCTGGCGATACAAATTAAATCCCGGGCCCGATGCCGGCCCCTGAATTTCCAAAAACGGCGCCGCGCCGAGCTTCAGATTGACGGGAGAATGCGGCCCGATACGAAGGAAGTAGGGCGGGCCGATCTTGAATGTGATCGCCCCGCTGGTTTGCCAGCCCCCCGACTTGGTGCGCTGGATACTGAAGTCAAAATCCGTCAGGCGCCGGATGCTGCCGTCGCGTTCGAATCTGAAGAAGCCCAGCCCTTTGGGATCATTGTACCTGCGTGCAATGTATCGAGAGAAACGATCAAGGACCTTGTCCACGTCGGTAGTCGGGAAGGCGACAGAATCGCCGCCCCAAAAGAGTAGCATTCCGTCTTCCAGCGCGTCGCTATTGAGCTCTCCTTCCTCGTCGTCCCATGCGAGCGTGTAGAAACCCCAGCGCGGTTCGCTGGGAGTTGGATACGGCAGATAAAAGCCGGTGCGATATCTGTGAAGCGGGATTCCAGCCATTCGAGCCCCCTCATTGGTCAAATTTATTCAACCGCGCCCCCGATCGGCATTTTCTGACGTTGCCGCTTCGCGGGCTCCGGATGGCTTCAGATTATCTTGTCATCGTGCTTGATCGATTTTGCTCGATCGATAACGGTCCATCGGAAATCGACATCCTTCTCGGCCGAGTAACCCGATCCGGAATCTCCGACTTGGGCGGTATCAGGATTGAAATCATTCAAAGAGCCCAGCTGGCTTCCGTCCTTCTTGAGCTTCGTAAAGGTTCCATCCGAGATGAACGTCCAATCGCCGCTTTTCGATGCGAAAATCTTCTTGGTCGGTTGGTGGTTTTCTTCTTCGCTTTCGGACCAGGTTTGGCCCGATTTTCGGATAGCCATGGCGGCATCCACTTTTGGAAACTTGGCGCAGGTGATGTCGAGGTAAATGGACGTCATGATCAAATCCAATCGGTGTACTGTTGGTCAGAGCGATTTCGTCTCGCCGGAACGCGATTAAAACGGCAATCTAGCGAACCGTGTGCAGGAAAAGTTCGCCAGTCGTGTCAAACGTGATGCGCATAATGTCTTCCAGATCAAACCTCACGGTTTGCGCTCCGCCAGGAATGACCTTGCCGGGAGTAGGCTGCAGAACATTATTGATGACGCACCAGGCTGTGATGGTGGCCTGCGCTTTATTGGTGACGTCCAACTCAACCGTATTGACGGAACGAGTTAGTTGCAGAACGGCATCGTAGCCGCACTGAATTCCGTCAGCGGTAACGTGAGCAGTGGACGCATTCTTCACGCTGAAAACGAAGTCGGGCGTCACTACCGGCAATGGATCGCCGTTGGATATTTCCACGGTAAAATCGAAAGGTTGCACCGTGAGAGGGCGCCCCATCAGATGGGGGACAAAGCGGCGGCTCATATCTGCCGAACTGCGTGCTCTCGCACGCAATCCCTCCATCAAATTCCAATAGATCGATTGCGTGCGCTTTTTCAGTATTTCGATGATTACGGCCAGGCCATTGCTCCCGCCTGCGAGCAAGCCAGCGGTCAAGACGACGTCTACGCCGTAGAACAGCGTCCGATGAGAGCCGCTTAGCTGTAAGGGCGGTACTGGCGACAGATCCAACAACGCCTCAAGGGTTCTGGGCCCAGCTCCGCTCACTAGGAGTCCAAAGAGGAATCCGACGGCGAGGCGCGTTGCTTCTCTCTTCGAGCTTACTTCTACAAGAGCCTGCCTTGCAGTGGCACTTTCCGAGGCAAAGAAGGCTGCATCTGCAGTTTGCTGCTCCTCTCCAAACAGAAGGTCGTTGATCACGGCGAGCGCCCTTTCGAAAAATAACGCGACAACGAACAGCGAAGTCGCCAGGTCGCCGCCGCCTTAAGGGCTTCATTTTTGTAGGGAATGCCGACACCAAGTCCGCCCGTCGCGCCGACGATCAGCATTACCAAGAGCCCGACAATGATTGCGCTGGTTGCTGAAATTCTATTCATATAGAAATACCTCAATACAACCAGTAATAGACACAGTCTAAACGAGTTTTATGGGACGCGTCCAGAGGTTGTTGTCTCCCGCTCTCACGGCTCGTGGCTGCTGGTTCGAGCGTCGCGCAATGTCGCGGGGCGGGCCGCGGTGGAAAGGAAATCGGTGCGAGCTTCCGGTCGGTCCTTCGTACGGCGGCGTAATCCCGGGTGCTTCACGTCTGCGCAAGCGCGTGATCGAAGAGCATTTGATCGAGGCCGCTGCGAACTGGGTGTTTTCGTGCGACCTGGCGCGTTTTCCCCATTTGGAGAACGATCGCGTTGTCGAAGGTCGGCCAGCGCGAGCAATTCCACTTCTAGCGGCCGATGGTGTCGGTCGGGCGGTCCGCCATTACGTCATCCCGACGGATCGGCTTCGCGGCGCAAAGGCCGATCGCGCGACGTTCGAAAATTACCTTGCCGAACAGTCTGTCACGTATCGACGTGTGACGCCTCGATTTCGGTCGGCCTTCTGAGTCCAGCGGTCGGAACGCTGAGCGTCTATCTACGAGAGAAGGTAAGAACGGGCTTTTTCCTGAAGTTGTTTGCAGTGCAGCGCGAACATGCGTCGCGGACGCGTACCAGCAACAACAAGAGCCCGCATGGGATTGTCTTGAAAGACCTTCCAGCCGCCGCGCGTAACCGGCTGACGAGCGGAACGTCGTTTGAGGACATCACCAAGCGCTCGCGCTATTCGTCGACATATGTCCTCTCGTCCGGCGGCTGGTCGTCCCCCCTATTGCTCGGCGTCGTCTATCTGATCGTCAGCATTGAATCACGAAGAATGATGCCGCCAGCACCCAAGAAATGGGTTGATTGCATCGATATGCTCGTTCAAAATGAGGTTGTAGGCATCTGTTCATCGAGAAAGCGGTTGTTCTGAACTCAAACTCACTGGTCTGTTCGGAAATTCTTTGAGGCACCGCAGCCAATTGTTTTTAGAATGGGCCCGTTGAGCAACCCGCCGTCGCAGGTGGCATTGGTTGGCCTGGTATCCCGAAGCTGGAATTGCACAGCATAGGCTTTCAGAGAAGCGAAGCTCTGGGTGCGGCTGACCAAAATTAACAGACGTGCCGCTGCTTAATCTGAGGCTTCTGCGTGCAGCCGAGGAGGCTCCATCCCCCGAAATGCTGATCACACGATCAGATGGCATCGCGTCCTCGACAAGGCAGGAAACCCGATCGAAAGGTCTCCGCTGCGGCCCGTTCGCAGGGGGGCCGAGGTATGGTGGATCTGGAAAATAGCTCTGCCCACCGCCCGCGGCGACGTCGACTATGGGCTCCTCATTGAAGAGGTGGAATTGATGGCTGAGGACAGACAAGCTGGTGTCACTCCACCGCACGCTTGCAGCGATCTGCAGTTTGCAACCGAGCTGAAGGAGCGGGGCCTATGTTTTCGCATATCGTGGATCTGAGGGCATAAAGCGACATCCTGAACGCACCTTATCGTTGGGCTAGTCTGCCAGCCGCGCTGCACGGCTGGAATCAATCGTCACCAGACGGAGGAAGCAATGGAGTACAGTTTTCGCTGCAACGAGAGACGGACGGTTTACAGGAATGCCGGGGGAGCGACTCAAACGATCAATCTGGCGATACAGGAAAACTGCGGAGGCAATTCGCGTGTGAGGGTGTTCAATTCGAGTCACAACGTCGTGTCGGAAACGTTTTTTGAGTCGCCGGGAGGCGCGGTTACTCTCAGCGTTCATCCAAGCGAGGAGGTCGAGGTCTTTTGCGATGGGGGAGCGGATCCCCATGGCTGCAAATACGAGATCAAGTTCTGAACGGCTAAGACCTGGCTGTCACGCCTGACCTCGATCGTTCGTCGTTGAAGAGGTCCGGCTCAAATCGAGAGCGCGCGGCGGCCGTGATTCCATCGTCAAGCTGGACTTACCCAATCGAAAGATCGGCGATGTGGTCTTGGCCTGCAAGCTGCAATCACAACCGGGAGTAACGAACGAGGGGCACGATGAGGAAACAACCCACGCGACGACTTGCGAAAAATAGTGGTAAAGAGCCGACGGATGGCCCATCGATGTACCCGGTATCTTTGCATCCGGATCTGCTTCGGCGTCAGCGTGACATACTTGAGCAGATGCAGATTTGCGCCGACTTGATCGCAAGATCGGCTCCACGCAGCCGACGCAGTCGTGACAAGCCGACCATAGCGGTTGCAGCGCTGGAAAGGTGGTATGAAGTTCTCGGCCTCGCGACAGCGACGTTGGCGGACGCGGCGATTGGTCCGCTCGACATCGCAACTGAACCAGATCCAGGAAAGCGGGCGACTGCATTTTTCCCTGTTGTCAGCGCGGTGGTGAACGATCTTGATACGTCTCCCAAGGACAACATCAAGCGGTTCTTGATGCACGTTGCGTGGCACGAAGGTGCAAGGCTTACGGCTCGTATTCAATCCGGCGGAGGTCCCGCACGGAGTTTTTTCCAGTTTGAAGCATATCGAGCAAAAGAGGCACTCGCGCTCGCGCAGACAAAGGGTTTTCTGGGCAAGCTCGCTGCGGCGGCGGGAAAGTCCGAGAAGAACCTGAAGGACGCGCAGAGCGAACTCCCGGACTACGATGGAAAGGATCCATCGACATCGTTTTTTCCGGACGGGAATCTCATCAAGGACCTTCTTGAGACAAATGATCCGTTCGGGACTTATCTTGTTCGAATCGAGTTTATGAGATTTTCGGCCGCGATAGGCGTGACGAACAGCGCCCATGCTGACTACTGGTACCAATATTGGAAGCGTAGTGGAGGTAATGAAGCCGCGTTGAAGGCGACATTCATTCAAGAGTCAGACGAGGTAGACGGTCTGCTCGTACCACTCATCAAGCAGTTCCATTTCAAGGTGAACAATGTTGACAGCTTCCTGACGCGAGCCGGTAATACCTGGCTTCAAAAAACGAAGACCACCGTAACGAACACGTACTTCGACCGCGGGACAGATAAAAAGATGATCTTCATGGATGACGGAGCGAAGGGGGTTGTGGAACTTCAAATCCCAGTGACGGGTGGTCGGGGACTGGAGCGGCTCTATCGGAGAGGGACTTGGCACACGTATCAAGACAATATGATCGTTGAGTATGCTTGAGCAGGGCCTGCACGTACAGCCGCAAACCGGTCGACCTTTCTGTGTCGGCTGTGAAGCACCTTGGAGAGATGCGGACTGAGTCCTGATTCAATTAGCTGGATCTTCTAACCTGAACGCCGGCCCCACGGAGGGGCCGATAGATGCATACTCTCGTGCGAGAATCGAGGTGAGGGCGTGCCTGCCTGTGCGTGAAAGGACCGCAAGAGCTGCCGACGCATAAGTGAGCAGGAAATTGAAGCGCGGTCCGGAGCCTGCTGAAGATTGTAGGGTCGTGAACGTCAGCGTGCTGATTGGCCCGGAATCGCGTTTTTGACAACTCGACAGGGCAGACGTTTCGTAATAGGAGGTACGACAAATGTCAGGCGTTTCTCGCTGCGTCATTGTTCTAGTTGCCGTCGCGGCAATTGCCGGTTCAGGCCGCGCTGCAGACAACAACCCCTTGCTCATCCCGGATTGGAATGATGCGTCGCTTGCACGCGCAAGGGCGAGCTTCGATCGCTCTGGGCAGGCGGGGGCTCCTCAAGAACAGGATGACGGACGACTTTCGCTGCCCCGTTGGGGGCTTGGCAAAGTTATTGATCGGCCGACAGCAGAGGAGAGGGCGGTCTCACGATCCGAAGGATCGCTGAGTAGCAAGCTCCAATGGCCCAAGTGCGCTTCGAAGGTTACTGCTACCAAACACGCCGTCAACGCGGAGGGAACCTGGTACAGCGACTCGTATGACTATGGCTGCGTTCAAATTGCCATAACGGGTAGTCGGGCGTATGCACCGGGCCTCTCAAGACCGGAAAGCAAAGCGAACGTTGATGATTGCAGTACGTCAGCCAGACGAGCTCCGCCCCTGTCAACCAGAGAAGAGGGCGACACGCGCGGTCGATTTGAATTGAACTTGAGCTTGAACGGTCTTCCTTATTCCATTGAAGGAAGTTGCTCCAAAGGTGCGCTCGAACTTTGCCGCAGCCGTGCGGCGCAGTGCGCGATTGTAGATCGTCTCGTTTTTCTCGGAGGACGTCCTCAATGAATTTTTGTAAAGCGGTTTTCGGGCTTGGCGCCGTTACTTGTTTGAGCGGCTCAGGCGCGCATTGCGAACAGCCTACGGAGCAGTTCAAATATCACTCTCCCGGCGTCATGACCCATCCGGGAGACAAAGGGGTTACCGATCGGCACGCTTATTTGCCCCTAACCTCCTTTCCGATACGCGTGGGGCCGGACGCAGGCGCCGGTAAATCACCGCTCCGAGCCTATGCGAATAGCCAAGTCTACCGCCGTGGCGGCGACAACGAACCGGAAAATGATCCAAAGCTATTTGTCTATCCCTGGATTGATACCCTTTGCGAAACTCATCACGCCGGCGGACCTATGCCGCTGTGTCCGAGCAAGAAGCCGCCGAATCTTCACCAGGGCGTGGATATCCGGCCAGATGCACCGAGAGACAATACCTATGACATCGTCGCAGTTTTCGATGGTGACGTATACAATGTTGTCGCAGATCCAAAGAAGACTACGCAACTTCACGTGATAACCAAAGATAGGGTATGGGACTGCCTGTACCTTCACCTGAACCCAACGGCCGAAGAGGGGCAATCCGTTAAATCGGGCGATGTAATCGGCAAGGTCTCCCACCACATGGTGGGAGGAACATCGATACATTTACATATTCAATGCAAAACAGCGGACCCGAATCTGAAAAAGAGCGTCAACATGCCCATTTATGCATCGCTGATTGCAGCTTATCGCCGCTCTTGGCAAATGCCAGACGCGATCGACAACGGAGTTCTAAAGTACGACCCCCAACGTGAACTAGAACGTCCTGCTGATACTGCAAATTAGTTCCGAGGGCCGGCGATGGATGAACGGGAGTTGCGGGGCATCGAGCCGTTCGAGATTGAAGCAACCGGCGCGCAAGCGGGCGTCAATCCGATGTTCGGCGAATGGCGGCAGCGCTTCGACTTCGCGCCCGTCCCGCACCGAGGCGGTGGCGGACCTGCCCGGCGTGCTTTTCAAGACCGGATACACGATGCGCTGACTAACCGCTTCGTCTACTGGGGCGAGGTCCAGGTCACCATCACACTGTTCCTGGACGTCCAGGCGATCTTGGAGACCTCGGAAACTGCCGACGTCGACAACTATGCGAAGGCCATCCTGGATGCCCTAAAGGGCCCGGACGGGATCATCGTCGATGATACCCAGGTCCAGGCGCTCACCATCTCGTGGATCGACTCGCACACCACCTACTTTGAAGTCGAGATCCGCTCATCGCCCGACGACTTCATGATCAAACCCGTCACCTTCTTCGAGATGCCAGACGGACTCTACTATCCTCAGCCTGCAACAATCTGGGAGGTGGCGGGGCCGAAGGCTTCGACGGACCTCGATCATTTCGTTGGCCTGACGATCTCCGAGATGATGGCCGGCGGGAAGAGGCACATGCGCCACGTCCTGCGGCAAGCCGGGCTGACGCGACTGGAGGCCTCCCGCAACAGCGTTCACATCCAGACCCAGCTGCGGGGTTTCCATCGAAGCCGGTTGGTCGATTCCGGTTTTGACATGGTGCCGATCGCCGACTGGCGCCGCCAACGGACGGCCTGGGCGGAGGGCGAGCCCGAGAAGGCCAGGTTCCTGACCGAGGTAGCGGACAAGTACAGGGGTTCCGTGGAGCGGCTGGCCGCTGCTGCTGCGGCGCTCGGAAGGCCCCGCTCATAGCCACCGACGATGGATGGCCGGACCCAGTCAGTCCTTGTTCGATTCGCTGGCGCGGACCTGACGTTTCACTAGCTCGGTAAGCGCCTTGCGGAGGGCGGCCACTACGTCAGCTCCGGACTTGAACGAGCGGAGGTGGTCGACGGTGAGCATCAGGACAGCCACGCCGTCACCAAGTGCAGCCGTCAGGTGAAAGTAGCCAGCAGAGATACTTGCTTCGTCCCCCGTTATGCCGTTCAGCGCCACCAAAACCCCACTGCGCCGGCCTTTGTCCTTCAAGCTCGTTGCGAAGTAGCGGACGTCCCGCCCGGACACTGGCTTTCCCGAACTCTTGCATTCGATGATGAGGGGACAGTCGAGGAAGTAGACGCCGTCCAGCGCGCTGTCGTTCCAGAACAGGAGGTCAATCTCATCGGTGCCGTATTCGTTCTTGAGGTTGGAGCCTTCAAATTTCAGCCCGGGCACGGCCTCGAAGATCGTTCGGACAAGGTCCTCCAGCCGTTTGCCCTTGAGCTGGGCCATCGGTGTCGCCGCAATCTCCTCGAGCACGGCCGCGATCCAAGCCGTATCCAGCGTCACGCGTTAGACGGCGGATAAACGCCGCGCGCCGGCGGCGACGCAGGATTTCCGCCTCGAGCGTGCCTTTCTCCAGGCTGTCGATAAGGTCATCAACGGCAAATGACAGGACTTTCGGCGTTTCGTAGAGCGAGGGCGGCCCGTGCGGCCGGTCGTGGTCGAAGACCAGCATGGCCAGGCTGGCGTCACTCTCGTCGACCGTTTTCGCCAGGCGTTTGACGTAGGCTTCGACGTTCTTGATCACGCTGCCCGATCCGCCGCGGAGCACCTTGCACTCGACCAGGATCGGCCCGCCGGCCTCGAATGCCACCTCGTTCAGCCAGACAATGAAGTCGACTTTCTCCCGCAGGCCGGATCGCTCCGTGATTGTCACGTCCGCGCTGGCTGCTTCGAACACGCGCTGCACCAAGTACTCGAAAATTTCCCCACGTGAGTTCAGGGCGCCAGACCGAATCCTGGCGAGCTCTGCACGAGCCCACCCCAAGTCGACTGCCTTTCCAGCAGGCGGCTCAGAGGCGATCGGAGGCGGGGTCTTGGCGTTTCGGAGGAAGCGATCCAGGTCGTCGCTGGCGTCCGCTATTCGGCCCGGCTCGACCGCTCGAACCAAAATGCCGGAGAGATCGAACGGCAATCGGCCACCAGCGAGAACAATGAATGCCGGCTTCCTGAGACTGCGAGCTACGCCGAGTTCATACATGACGCTGTCGCGGCCGCGCTCGCCGATGATGGCGGCTACAAAATCGGACGCGGCGATGAGGCGCAGAATCTCTTGAGTGATCGGTGTAGTGGACTTGATCATCCAGGGTGTGGTGACCGCCACGCCGCGCTCGGCGAGCATCCGCGCAAGCTCGTTCGTCTCAGGGCCGTTCGGGCCTGAAACGAAACATCGCTCCAAACTGCGCGCCGGGTTGTCCGACATCCACGCTCCTCCGTAAGTCGGATCGTAGCCATGTCGTTCTGTGAGCCAAGGAGTTGAGTGTTATAGTTGTCTTCCTAAGACCGCTTGGCCTCCGACTTCCTACGATCAGTTGTGCTCAGACGGGTGAGGAATGGATCATCCGGTGCTGCCCGAGCCGATCCTCCGCGGTTCAGCCCGATCACGCCCATCCGGTCGAATAAATTATGTGAATCTTCCGTCAATGGCCCACTGCTTACCGCGCGGCGGCGTTAAGGCCGCGGGCATGCCCCATCGCGCAGATAGCGGGCAAAATTCTTCTCAGCCCAGCACAGGTTATCATACGTCTTCACACGCCCCGAAAAAACACCCTGCGCAACGATGCCGTGAACAAGACAGAGATGGTCGCAGAACGTCGGGAAGCAGTCTCCTTTATGCAAGAACCGAGCGCCGTCTCGGGCTGCCTCGCAACTGTTGTTGTAAGTCTGCAATTGACGCGCCGGACTGACCGCGCAGACCGGATTCACCAACTGCGGACACGACTTCGCAAGGACCGCCTGCTGGCCGCCCAGCAAGACGATAACAAGAGCAACTAGGCTAACACCTTTCATGGCGCGGCTCCCTGCCTTTGTCTGCTCCTCTAGAGGCTTGACGACTCCGTTGTACCCGGTCGAACTCCTTGCGCTGTTCAACAAGACCTCCTGTATTCGGGAAAGCGTTGCAGATCAAAACGAGCAGGGCTTTGCCGCCCATTTTCGGGACTCCTTGGTGACCTGCTACGCGAACCCAGGCGCGCAAATAGGTGTCCGCCGGCGCACGCTTGCGCTCTTGCGCTTATGATTTTCGCTTAGATTTGGATTTGCGAGGAGCTTGCCTCGTAGGCGCGCTGCCTGCTGGACCACCGGAGGACTTATCTCCCGAATGTACGGTAACCGGAGTCGCAGCATTGACGAAGAAGACCGCGCTCGAGGCCTCGCTTGATTTGTGCGTTCCCTCGAAGGCTAAGATATATGCGCCAGGCACATGCGGTGCCGTCAACTTCGCCAGAAAATGTGTCGTCGCCGGCCCTTTGTATGTTAACGAGGTACCCGTGCCGTACGGTACTAGGTTCGCAGCCTTCTTGACGCGAGATGCGTCGACAAACTTGAGCTTCAGGTGGCCATTGATGTCGGTCGTCGGCGCGTCGGGAATGACAAGAATTTCCATCGGCTCATCGGGTTTGAACGTCTTTTTGTTGACATTGACCGTGACGCCGGGCGCAGCCTGAACGAACGCACTCACAACCGCGATTCCAAAGATCTTATCAAGCGTTTGCTTGAGCGCGGGAGTGCCGAGGATGTCGACATGCGAGCCCTGTAGGGTGTAGTGAACCGCATACTTTCCCGCCGAAGCGCTCCATATTGGAACGGTGCCATCGCCATCTCCGGTGATCGTCTCCACGTAACGCGGTCCATTGAAGAGATAGGAATTCGATGTCGTTAATCCTGTTCCTGCGATGGCCGTATATTCAATCGTCTTGGGATGACTATCAATATCCTTCAGCTCAGCCCAAGATACGGTGGCGGCTTGAGCGTTTGACCGATTGAGTTGGTATCTCGTGTCCGCGGCAGCACTGTAGATGTCGACCGGGACAGCAGAGCCTGACGAGACATCGTACAGCGTGTCTATTCCCGGCTCGGTAAAGCACTTAAAGCCAGCAGGATATCGAGGGTCATTCTCAATTAGCTGCAGTTGCGCGGCAGTGAGGCCGAGCGATGACCCCTCGCAAGCGAGAGCCCGCCCCACCGCAACCGGTGCGCCGAGATTGGGGCCGCAAATGAAGACGACCTTCTTTATCTTGGAGAACCAGTTCGTGTTTCGATACTTTGAGCTTTCGATGACGAGCCGAGCGACCAGGCTTCCCATGGAATGACAGACGAGAGTGACAGATGACGCGCCACTTGAGACCGCGCTCTCAATGGCTTGAGCCAATCTCTCCGAACTTGCTGTGAAGGGAGGTGTCGACTTCCAGAGATAGGTCCGCCAGTCATAAAAGAAGTTGACGCGCTTTGCGTTCAACTCCCCGGCAATCTCATCAAGTTTGTCCATGATCGGCTTGTAAACCGGATAGTGGATCAAGCCGCCGATGACGATTTCATCCCAAATGCCGGTCGCGATGACGCTTGGGTTGATGAGTTTATCAATGCGATTGTAACCGCTGATGAGCTCGCCCACCGTGGGAGGCCATACTTCCTCCGTACCCAAACTTAGCCGCGAGCCTTCGATCCCCGGAACTAGGAAAATACAATTCATCAGGTCGCTCCATCGAGTTACCTTGAAAATCAATTCGATCGAAATGCAATTAGCGCTTGCAATCTTGTACCGGCAATTTCGAGATTGCAAGTACTGGTTTCAATGATTTGCCACGACTACCTTACATTCGTCTCCTGCGCGATCGTCTCGAAACTGAGGGAGCCCGGGACCATACGGTGACGGTTATGTCGACGATCAGCTATCTCGCGTGGGTGTGCGGAGGTTCATGGACAAGGGGCGGAAGAGACTGGACCGGGAAGAAATCGAAGAGGCTGCGCGCAGGCGTTGGCGCTATGCCGACGCCAGTTCTCTTGCGTTCGTGAGCTTGCAAACGAAAGACCGCGACAAGACAGCGCGCTCGACGACAGTCATCGCAGGAGGAATGATGTGTGCAGGCCATAAGCGGATCGGACTTCGTTGGAGCGAAATCCCATTTCCGGCCGTAGCTCGAACGGTGGGTTTGGTTTAAGAACGTCAAAAATGATCTATCTTTAAATGGGGTTGACTGACACTCTCTCCGCCGCTGCACTGTTCTCATTGTATCCGATCGTTCGAACCGGCAACAAATGTTGCCCCTAGTCACCGCCCGCGCCGTAGCTTCTGAGCGTGGGGTCGGAGGACGGATTTCGCGATGAATAGCGCGGCGCGCAAGCGAAAGTGGCTCGACGCCAGGCGAAGAAAGAGATGAACCCCCTTCGGGGGGCGCTATTGAGATCTCTTTATTGCGCGATATTGCTTATTCGAATTCTAAAGCTTACCACACCTGCCAAGCGGTCTGACCCATGTTAACTGGTCGTGGATCGGCGGCACTTATGACCATTGGTTTACCTTCGCAATGGTCTCAAACATCCCCACAGCGCCCCCACCAAACGGATTGAGAGCTTCCGCTTTCGCCTTTGCCCAGTCGACCCATGCTCTCAGCGTGCGGTCTGAGACCGTGACGTCACCCTCGGTCGCGAGCCGAGCCTCGACCTCCGCGAGAAACGTCAGCAATCTCTCCCGCTGTTCCCAATTGACGGCATACTCGCGAAACTTGTTCCAGCGCTTCTCGTCGATTTCCCGCAATTGACGGGCTTCGTAACGGCGCGCTTCCTCTTCACGATAGCGCTTCTGCTGCTCTTCGTGTTCGCGCTTCATCTTTTCAAGGGTCGGTCCTGCCGCCATTATCGCGCCGACGATAGTTGGCATGAGTTGTCCGATTTTGATCCTTTGCGATTCGACCCACTCAGGCCGCCGACCTTGCAAGTAGGTCGTGATGCTGACTCGCAGAAAGCCCGAAGAATCCAGTCCCGACTTGCAATACTCGGTGAACGCAGTCCATTTGCGTTGCTCTTCCCATTGCTTGAGAGACTGCACCATCTTTTCAACGATTGAGCACTCGACTTGGTGTCCGTCGATCAAGAACGTTATCTTGCCTGACGCTGGTGATTTCTCGATTGTGCCGCCAGCCTTTTCAACTGCATAAAATATCGCGCTGGTGGCTCTGAAACGATACAGATCGCGCTCGGTCAGATCAGGGATCGAGGGTGACGCCCAACCGATGTCCCGACGGCGATTCCTGTTCTCCAGCTCGCGCTCTTTCTGGCGCTTCCTGTGACCGGCGATCCACACCTGTACGCGTGGGTGAAGGTCGTCGTTGCGCTCAGGTACCGCGACATTACGAATGCGATTGGCCACCGTCGCGGCGGCTTGTATAGCCGCAGGGGAAGGCGCCGGCTTTGGCGGCGTAGGGTGGATATCTGCCGCGCTTGGGATCCCGTCCCGCCGAGGTGGAAGCTTAAGTGTGACGACTGGCTTTCCGGCTTCCTTCTTGGCCCAGTGGCCGCGCGGAGGATAGGGCACGTCCAGCCTGTCGCAGACCTTGGCCAGACCGTTTCCGGTGATTCCGAATTCCTCGGCAAGCCGGATCATCGGCTTATCCCAGACCATCCGGTACAGCTCTTCGCGCGTGACGCGCCGCGCATGCGAAGGTATCGGTATTTCCACCGTTGTTCGCTCCTAGCCAGTGTTAGTCGGGAAAACGCCGGCCCAGCTTGCTCCTGGCGAGACAGGGGCTGCAAGCCCTTGGAGCTGCGTGAGCCAATCCGAGATTGCCAGCCGGCCGTCGCTACTCAGCAGTATCCGGTCGCGATGGAAGGTGCCGGAGCATGACATGAAGGTCAGGTCCGGGTGCGAGTCGGGCACGGAGCGTGACACGTTTGAGCATGCAGCCCCGGGATACTCCCCTGGTAGCTCGCGTCAGCTCTCGAAGCTTGGTGCTTGGCCTTGTGATGAAATGGCGCACCCGACACGATTCGAACGTGTGGCCTTCGCCTTCGGAGGGCGACGCTCTATCCAGCTGAGCTACGGGTGCTGACTGCTTACGCGGTGCTTACGTGAGCTTTGGCAGGTGTTGAGCTCCTGCGCGCGGCCCTCGCAAACCTTTGCATTTCAATCCTCTTTCTGACGCGCCTGTCACATCTGCCGGCTTGACACGTGCCTTCGGAGGGCAACGCTCTATCCAGCTGAGCTACGGGTGCGTGCAGGGGTTCATTTAGCTGATTGGCTCCGCGTCGGCAACGGCGTTGTCCAACTGGTTAAGGGCTGTAAACTGCCTCCCGACAATATGACAGGCCACGAAGAAAGGCCGTCTTTCGAGGGAGTTTGCCCATGCGTCCGCTGGAATTCGGCTGGTATCTGCCCACGCATGGCGACACCACGGCCTATGGGCTGATGGAGGCCCAGATCGCCGGTTCGCCGGAACTCTGCGAGCGCGTGGTCGCGGCCGCTGAGGACGCCGGCTTCGAGTATCTGCTGATCCCGGTAGGCTCGGTGTGCTGGGAGGCCTGGATCACGGGCGCCTTCATGGCGGCGCGCTCCAGCCGGATCAAGCCGCTGATTGCGGCCCGGCCCGGCTATATCAACCCGGTGCTGATGGCAAAGATGATCTCGACCTTCGACCAGATGTCGGGCGGGCGGATCTGCATCAATCTGATCGCCGGCCAGAACGAGAGTGAGGTCGAGGCCGAGGGCGTGCGCTATGCCAAAGAGGAACGCTACGCGCTGATGGAGGAGGAGGTCTCGATCCTCAAGGCGCTGTGGACGACGCGCGGCCCGGTGCATTTCCAGGGCAGGTTTCACACGATCTCCGGCGCGCATATCAGGCCGCGGCCGCTGCAGCAGCCGTTCCCGAAATTCTATCTCGGCGGTGGCTCGCGGCAGGCCTGGGAGGTGTCGGCGAAGCATTCCGATGTTCATCTGTTCTGGGGCGACCTGCCGGAACGCATCGCGGAGAATATCGCCGAGATCCGGCGGATGGCGCGGGCGCATGACCGCGAGGATGCGATCGGCTTCGGCATGCGGCTGCAGGTGATCTGCCGCGAGAACGAGACAGATGCCTGGGAGGCGGCCGACCAGCTGGTGCGCCACGCCACCGAGCGGCAGAAGCAGGAGATGAAGACGCTCTACAATCGCTCGGAGGCCAACCAGCGCGTGCAGCAGCTCGCGCGCGACTACGGCGATCTCCTGATGCCGCATCTGTGGACCGGCATCACCAAGGTGCGGCCCGGCGCCGGCATCGCGGTGGTCGGCGATCCCGCGCAATGCGCCGCGACCTTGCAGCAGTTCATCGATGCCGGTTGCCACTCCTTCTGCCTGTCCGGTTATCTGCACGACGAGGAGGCCGAGCGGTTCGGCCGCC
This sequence comes from Bradyrhizobium sp. 33ap4, assembly GCF_032654765.1. Lineage (NCBI taxonomy): Bacteria > Pseudomonadati > Pseudomonadota > Alphaproteobacteria > Hyphomicrobiales > Nitrobacteraceae > Bradyrhizobium > Bradyrhizobium sp. 33ap4. The sequence continues at coordinate 161,336 of NZ_JAUMTJ010000007.1, forward strand.
TGATCCGCCCGATCCTCGCCGCCAACAATCATGGACGGCTCGTGGCCTGAGGTGCGGGTGCGGAAGCTTTCCGAAAATTCACGGGTGAATCTGCGCCGGACGCGCCATGATCCAGCCGAGCTCGCGGCAGCAACGGAGTCGAACCATGCATCACCGGGCCTGGCTTGCGGCCGCGGCATTGCTCGTCGTGGCGGCGGCGCACGTACCCGCGGCGTCCGCGACGCAGGCACAGACCGAGCGCGACCGGAAACCGGTCAAGGAGATCGCCAATGCGCGGATTGCCGTCGGCAAAGCGAGCTTTCCGCTCTACCTCTCGGCCGACTGGTCCAACCCGCTGCCGGATGTTACGCGCGCGGTGCTCGTGCTGCATGGCGTGCTGCGCAATGCCGACGACTATTTTCGCGCGGCGCTGAGCGCGCAGGCCGCGGCCGGCGATGCCGGCGAGCATGCGCTGATGATCGCGCCGCAATTCCTGATCGAGTCCGACGTCGAGGCCTTCAAGCTGCCGGCGGAGACGCTGCGCTGGAGCCTCTATGGCTGGCAGGGCGGCGAGCCTGCGCTCGCGCCGAGCGCGGCGAGCTCGTTCGAGGCGCTCGATGCCATCCTGGCGAAGCTCGGCGACCGCAAGCTGTTTCCGAACCTGCAGCAGGTCGTCGTGTTCGGTCATTCCGGCGGCGGCCAGGTGGTGCAGCGCTATGCGATCGCGGTGAAGGGCGATCAGCTGCTGCTGCGCGAGGGCATCGGCGTGCGCTATGTGGTCGCCAATCCGTCCTCCTACGCCTATTTCACCAAGGAGCGGCCGGAGCCCGCGATCGCGGCGAACTGCCATGGCTACAACAGCTGGAAATTCGGTATGGACGACCGCCCGCCCTATCTTGCCGAGCCTTCGCCGGCTGCGCTGGAGCAGGCCTATGTCGCGCGCCGCGTGATCTATTTGCTCGGAACGCTCGACACCAACCCCAATCATCCCGCGCTCGACAAATCCTGCATGGCGGAGGCCGAGGGGCCGTACCGTTACGCGCGCGGGCATTCCTATGTCGCCGCGATGCAGGCCCGCGACAACGGCGCGCCGAACCACAGCGTGTGGGATGTGCCCGGCGTCGGTCATGCCGGCGGCAAGATGCTCAATTCGCCCTGCGGCCTGACCGCCGTGTTCGACATCCCCGGCTGCGAAGCGGCGCGCTGAGCCCCCGACACCAGAATTTGTGCGCGGAATCGGTGGCAAGCGGCACAGAGATCGCCTACGCTTGTGCCGCGAATGGAGCAGCACGACCGACAGCTCGATGGAGAACATCATGAGAGCAGGTTTGATCACGCTTCTGACAGCCGGTGCCTTCCTCGGCTTGACCCCGGCCAACGCCGCAGAGGGATGCGGTGACGGTTGCCACAGGACCTCACGAGGTGCCTGCGTGATCGACGGCTGGGGCACCGCCGCGCGGGTCAGGAATGAGTGTCCCGCCACCTCGCGCCCGCGCCCGCCGTGTGGCGGCGCTGGCTTCGTCTGGCGGCGCGACTACCAGGCTTGCAGCCAGACCACGAAGGATTGGCTCTAGTGTGCTGAATGCGAAGTTCGTGCGATTTCGCGGCAGCCACTTTCACGAACTTCGCATTCATAAAGCACACTAGAATCATAAGTTTGCTAGTGTCCTTATCGAATCCGAAGTTCGCTCCGAAGGTGCGGCAAATGTTGCGAACTTCGGATTCGGGACACTAGCCGTCGACGGCCTGGCCAGCGTCACGCCGGCACGATCACCTTGCCGATCGGCCACAGCGCGATGCCGGCAAGCTTGAGATGCGCCCAGGCGAACGGGATGCCGATGATGGTCACCGCCAGCAGGATCGCGGTGATCACATGGCCGATCGCGAGCCACCAGCCGGCCAGGATGAACCAGATCAGATTGCCGATCACGCCGAGCGGTCCGGTACCGATGTCGGATGCGCCGGTCACCTCATCGCGGCGCACCGCACGCGAGCCGAACGGGAGCAGCGTGTAGACGGCGATGTTGAAGGCGGCGCGCGCCCAGGGCAGCCCGATAATGGTCACAGCCATGATCACGGCGGCGACCAGCCAGCCGAACGCCATCCACGCGCCACGCGCCGCCGATCAGGATCCAGAGGATGTTCAGGAGGATAGATACAGGCTGCATGGCTGACACCTTCGCGCCGCTTGGGACTGCTCTTTATATACGCCGCCGCCCGGCGCTGCGGTAGGTGTGGCCTAACCGCGCGCCTGCCGTGACGAGGCGCTTCACCGGCGGCCGGCACCGAACGACAGCTGGCACCTCATTGCATCCATCGCGACGGCAATTAATCTCGCGCGACCGGGCAGGGCGCAAAGACGCCTGCACCGAAAAGGGAGAACAACAATGAGAACAATATTCGGAGCAGGGATCTTGGCGGCGCTGGCATTGTCGGTGTCGGCCGTGCGGGCTGAGGACGCCGTGCGCTTCGCGCCGCTGAAGGCGGAGGAGCTGTCGCCGGCGCAAAAGGCCTGGGCCGACATGATCAGCGCGCCGCCGCGCAATGCCAAATTCACCGCGCCGCCCTACCGCGCCTATATCCGCAATCCCGATCTGGCACCAAAGCTGTCGAACCTGTCGGAGTATCTGCGGTGGAATACCTCGCTGCCGGCGCGGCTCAGCGAAATGGCGATCCTGATCACGGCGCGGCACTGGACCGCGCAATATGAATGGTCCGCGCACCATCCGCTGGCGATCAAGGGCGGGCTCGATCCGAAAATCGCGGACGCGATCGCCAAGGGCACGCGGCCCGAGAGCATGAAGGACGACGAGGCCGCGCTGTACGATCTCGGCATCGCGCTCTATCGCGACAAGGAGGTCAGCGACGCTGTCTACAAGGCGGCGCTGGATAAATTCGGCGAGCGCGGCATCACGGATATCATCGCCATCATGGGCTATTACGACATGGTCTCGATGATGCTGATCACGATGCAGGCCGGTCCCGCGAATAACGGCGTGCAGCCGTTGGCGGTGCTGGAGAAGTAGGGCGTCTGCAGTGGTCTCGCGTTCTTACCTCTCCCGCCTGCGGGGGAGGTCGACGTGCGCGCAGCGCGCGGCGGGTGGGGGCTCTCTCCCCAGTTTTGACTCGTGGTGAAACCTCTACCTCAACCTTCCGCCGCAAGCGGGAGAGGGAGCGCAGTCACGTCGCGCCCCTACCGCCGGAAGCCGCTGGCGCGCGAATAGCCCTGGCGGCCTTCCTGGGCGGGGCGCGCGGCCATGCTGGCGCGCGTTTCGCTGGCGACCGGCGTCGCCGGCTTCAAATCCTCGAGGAAGATCGGCTTGGCGAAGTAATAGCCCTGGGCATAGCGGATCTTGGTCGCCGCCTGCAGATAGGTGAGCTCCTCGTAGGACTCGATACCCTCGGCGATCACGGTCATACCGAGCGCCTCGCTCAGCGATTCGATCGCGCGCAAGATGCCCTGGCTGCGCGGCCGCTGATGGATGTCGGTGATGAAGGAGCGGTCGATCTTGATCTCGTCGGCGGTGATATCGGCGAGCGCCGACAGCGACGAATAGCCGATGCCGAAATCGTCGATCGAGATGCCGACGCCGATGCCGCGCAGGATCGGCAGGATCTGGTCCTGGAAATGCGACCGCGTCACGAACGCGTCCTCGGTTACCTCGATCATGAAGCGTTTGGGGAAGCCGGTCTCCTCGAGCGCGCGCGCGAACCGGCGCATGAATTCGAGGTTGGAGGCCTGCTTGGCGGCGACATTGATGCTGATCGTCGCCGTCGGACCGAACGCGTCGTTGATCACGTCGATCGACTTGACGATCTCCGCCAGCACCAGGAACGTCAGCTCGTCGATCAGGCCGAGCTCGACCGCGAGATCGATGAAGGTGCCCGGCGCCTGGATCACACCCTCGTCGTCGCGCAGCCGCACCAGCGCCTCGATGCCCTTCACCTCCTGGGTGCGGATATCGACCTTGGCCTGAAACGCGCAGCAGAAGCGCTTTTCCAGGATCGCCAGCCGCAGCGACTGCTCGATCTTCATCCGCGCCAGCGCCTCGCGCTCCATGCTGTTGTCGAAGAACGCGGTCGAGCCCTTGCCGTTGTTCTTGACGCGGTACATCGCGATGTCGGCGTTCTGGCGCAGCGCCTCGTAGCTCCGGCCATGCATCGGATAGAGGCTGACGCCGATCGAGGTCGAGGCGAAGATCTCGGAGTCCTCGATGAAGAACGGCGCCTTCAGCCGCTCCTGCATGACATGGATGAATTCGGCGACTTCGTCATTGCCGCTGATCGGGTTGAGCAGCAGCAGGAATTCATCGCCGGAGATGCGCGACAGGATATCGGTGTCGCGCAGCGCGTGGCCGAGTCGCTTCGACAGCTCAACGAGCAGCGCATCGCCGATCGCGTGGCCGTAATAGTCGTTGATGTGCTTGAAGTTGTCGACGTCGAGGAAGGCGAGCGCGAAATGGCCTTGCGAATCGTCGCGGATCAAGCCGTTGACGCGGTGCTCGATCACCCGGCGGGTCGGCAGGCCGGTCAGCTCGTCGTAATAGGCCGAGCGGAACAGCTGGTCCTCGAACGCCTTCTGCTCGCTGATGTCGGTCGAGGTCGAGATCAGGAGATTGCGACCGGCGATCCGGACGGGCCGGTGCGAGGTCAGGAACACGTATTTGGATGCGCCGCAGGAGAGCGTTTCCTCGAGCACCACCGGACGGCCGCTGCGCAGCAGGTCCAGGTTGGCGGCGTGGCGCTCGTCGACCGGGGACGGCTGGCTCGCGCTGGCGGCCAGCTGCAGCTGGCTCGCGGCTGCTTCATTCACCAGGATGATCTGGCCCTGCTCGTCCTGGACGGTCACTCCCGCCGGAAGGAGTTGGAGAAGGTCGCGCAGGATACGCAATTCATTGCCGGAAATATCGTCTTGGCCGGGCACTGCCGCGCCCGCCTGAAAATCGTGTCTGGTGAGACTGTGCATGCGCCGACCTTGGCAAAGTCCGTTGTAGTTTTGGTTAAGCGGACCTGCGAAATGCCGTGACAGAATGAGACCGCGACGGCTTTCGCAAGCCGTCGCGGCAATCGTCATTAACAGAGTATCAATGTCGGCTGCGACCGCTGCTGAAAGCGATTGCGCAGCGCGCGGTTGCATCAACACATGTCGCGTGTGCCGGAAAGCCGACTTATCAACAGCTCGGAAGCTTGCACTGCATGGTGCAGTGAACACCGGTCTTCAGGTAACTGATCTCGGTCTTGCCGTCGAACGGCCGCAGCGCCGACTTGAGCAGCTTGGTGCCGAAGCCGGCTTCGCCGATCGCCTCGACCACCGGTCCCTCGGTCTCGTCCCAGATCACGTTGAGACGTCCGTCGTCGACCGTCCATGACACTTGTAAAAATCCGCGCGGCGAGGAGAAGGCGCCGTATTTTCCGGCGTTGGTTGCAAGCTCATGGAAGATCAGCGCCAGCGAGACGGCGAGCTTGGCGGGCAGGAACAGCTGCTCGCCATTGAGGTTGAACCGCACGTGGCCGTAGGGCCCGAGTTCCGAGCGCAGCAAATCCTTGATATCGCAGCCATAGCCGTCGACCCGCGCGATCAGATCGTCGGTTGCCGAGAGCGCGCGGATGCGATGGTCGATGCGCTGCCAGACATCGGGCCGGTCCTGCAGCGCCTGATGCAGTACGGCATGAATGGTCGAGGACTTGTTCTTCAGCCGGTGCTGCAATTCGTCGACCACCACCTTGCGGTACTGCTCTTCCTCGATCAGCCGTTTGGAAACTTCGCGCTGCTGTGCGACCAGGGAACGGTAATGCTCGACGCCCCAGATCGCGATGCCGCACACAACCCAGAAGATCATCAGCAGCGCAAAGCGCGCCGGATCGGCGTGCGCGCCGCTGAAATTGAGCACGACGCCGAGCAGGCCGCTCGCCAGCGCGGTCGCGATCCCGATCCGGAAACCGCCAAGGGCGGTGGCAAAGAACACCGCCGGGAAATAGGGCGTGAAGAACACATCCGGCCGGATCTGGGCGAGCCCGAAGCGCGCGGCCGTGGCCAAAACGAGACAAAGCACCGCGAAGGCGACCGCAAGCCGCACCGACGGCTGGGCATCGCCCCGCCAACACGCCCTGAAATCGTCGATCCACTTCGCCATCGGTCGTTCCAGTTCACGTGAACAGGCGACCCAAAATAAGGCCGCTGCGACCGAAAAACCGCAGTAGTGGCCTTCTGGCCACAGGCGGACCTCGCGACCGTGGCGGCTTGCAAGTACTTGTATTGGCAGCAGGAGCTGGGGAATATCCGCAACATCATACGTAAGTTGAGGGGACCGACATGGGACGGCTGGACGGCAAGGTCGCGGTGATCACAGGGGCGACCAGCGGCATCGGGCTGCGCACGGCGGAGATCTTTGTCGCGGAGGGCGCGAAGGTCGTGATTGCCGGGCGTCGCGCGCCGGAGGGCGAGGCACTGGCGCAACAGCTCGGCGAGACCTGCGTGTTCCGTCAGACCGATGTCACGGTCGAGGAACAGATGCAGGCGCTGATCGCGCTTGCGGTCGAGAAGTTCGGCCGGATCGACTGCCTGTTCAACAATGCCGGCGGCCCGGCGCAGACCGGGGGCATCGAAGGCCTCGACGTCGAGCGGTTCGACGCCGCGATGGCGACGCTGGTGCGCAGCGTCATGCTCGGCATGAAGCATGCCGCGCCCTACATGCGCAAACAGGGCTTCGGCAGTATCATCAACAATGGCAGCATCGCCGGACGGCTCGCCGGCTTCTCGTCGTCGATGGTCTATGGCGCCGCGAAGGCCGCGGTGATCCATTTCACCAAATGCGTGGCAATGGAGCTCGGCGAGTCCGGCATCCGCGTCAACTCGATCTCGCCCGGCGCGATCGCCACCGGCATTTTCGGCAAGGCGCTCGGATTGTCGACGGAAGCAGCCGAGAAGACCGCGGCCGTGATGCGCGAGGTCTACAAGGCGGCGCAGCCGATCCCGCGCGCCGGACTGCCCGACGACATCGCGCATGCCGCGGTGTTCCTGGCGAGCGACGAATCGAGTTTCATCAACGGCCATGACCTCGTCATCGACGGCGCCATCACCGGCGGCCGCAACTGGAGCCAGCAGCAGGCCGGCTACGTCGCGCTGCGCAAGGCGTTCGATCAGGGGGCGGGGTAGCAGTATCCGTCATTGCGAGCGGAGCGACTTGTCCGCTGAAGCCTTGGCGAAGGCGGAAGCAATCCATAGCGTGCACTGCCGATTCCTTCAGGGCGAGGAGAAAGTATGAAGTGCGTCTTGATCACGGGCATGTCTGGAACGGAGAAATCGTCCGCGATCGAAGAGTTGGTCGCGCGAGGTCATCAGGCTTACGACCTTGACACATTCGAATGGTCTCACTCGCATGCGGCATGTGCGGGTGATGACGCCGCATTGTTTGGCGTTTGAAGCGCAAACCATCCCCACCGTCGTCCCGGCGCAGGCCGGGACCCATAACCACGAATGGTGATTGTTGCCCAATGCTGGAAGGACGAGCCCCTTTCACAACACCCGCCGCGGCGTATGGGTCCCGGCCTGCGCCGGGACGACGGCGGTGGGTGTGGCGCGAGCTGGCGTTCTTTCTTCCTCCAGCGCTTTTTCTTCCTCCAGGAAGGATCACAAATCACGCCTTCTGTTTAGCCGCGGCCTTAGTAAGATCCGGTGCGTTCACAGCGGGGATCGCGACGCGGCCGGGGCCGGTTTGCTGGAGGGCGGCGGCGGCCTTGTCGTTCTGCATGATCTTGGCCATGACAGCCTGGCCGGCGCGCTCGAACGCGGCGCGGTTGTCGATCAGGAACTGGCGCGACTTGCGCAGGCCGTCGATATAGCCGTTGATCTCGGGCACGACATAGCGCGCGACCATGTCCCAGCTGCGGCGGGTGTTTTCCGGATTGGCCCAGTCGTGCGCGAAGCCGATGATCGAGCCGACGCCGCCGGAGACATCGACCAGGTTCTTGATCATCTTGATCAGATCATCCGGCGTGCCGATGGTGGACGCGGCGCCTTCGACGAACGCGGTCTTGTCGACGGCCTCATCGGGCGAGGAGAATGCGGTCAGGCCCGGCCGCATCAGGGTGCCGACGTTATATTCGTTGTGCCAGCGCATCAGCCCGGCGCCGGCCTCGCGCCGCGCCTGTTCGCGGGTCTCGGCGATGTGCCAGGACAGCAGCACGCGCCAGTTGGCGCGGCTCACCGTGGTGCCGGCCTTCTTGGCGGCATCCTCGGCGAACTGCCATTGCTGCGGCAGCGCCATCAAGCCCTGGGTCGACATCGAGCCCAGCGAGATGATGCCGATGCCGTATTTGCCGGCGAGCGTCATGCCCGACGGCGAGATCTGCGAGGCCACCACGAACGGCATGTCCTCCTGCAGCGGCAGGATCTGCAACGCGGCGTCGTGCATCTCGAACCAGTCAGTCTTGGCGGTGACGCGCTCGCCGTTGAACAGGCGGCGGATCACCGCGATCGCCTCGTCCTGGCGATCGCGCTGGGTCATCGGGTCGATGCCGAGCGTGTGGGCGTCGGAAGCGAGCGCGCCGGGGCCGGAGCCGAAGATGGCGCGGCCGCCGGTCATGTGGTCGAGCTGCACCATGCGCTGCGCGACGTTGAAGGGGTGGTGATAGGGCAGCGAGACCACGCCGGTGCCGAGCTTGATGCGCTTGGTGCGCTCGCCGGCGGCGGCCAGGAACATTTCCGGCGAGGCGATGGTCTCCCAGCCCGAGGAGTGGTGCTCGCCGCACCAGAATTCGTCGTAACCGAGCGCGTCGAGCTGCTCGACGAAATCGAGGTCGCGGCGGAATTGCAGCATCGGATGCTCGCCGATCGGGTGATGCGGGGCGAGGAAGGCTCCGAACTTGAGGCGCGCCATGGGTCGTTCTCTCCGGACTATTGTTATCGGGGGCTTTCCGCCAACCTACGGGGTGGCCCGGGGCAAGGCAATGCTCGGGGGTTGCGGCGGTCGCATGGTTGTTGCGCAAATCGGCGGCGATTGCCGCCGTCCGGAATGTTTCCTAGCGCGTCAACGCAAATTGGCAGCCGGGGCTCGAGCGTCTGTGATCCCGGGCTTACCTCGCAGGTAATCGAAGCGATGACCGGAATCTGCTGATGTCCGCTATAACGTCATTTCGGGCAGGACAGGACATGCACCAGATCGTTTCGACGCGAGCGGACACGTCCCGCCGCTGGTGGGTGCTGGCGATCGTAGTGTCGGCGCAATTCATGTTCGGGGTCGATGCCTTCATCGTCAACGTCGCGATCCCGACGATCGCGGCGGAGCTGCACGCGACGCCGGCAGAGATCGAGGCCGTGATCGCGATCTACCTGATCGCCTATGCCACGCTGGTGGTCACCGGCGGCCGGCTTGGCGACATCCATGGCACCAGGAACGTGTTCATCGCCGGCGTCGCCGGATTCTCGGTGACCTCGCTGTGGTGTGGTCTCGCGCAGTCCGGACCAGAGCTGATCATCGCCCGGCTGGCGCAGGGTGCGACCGCGGCGCTGATGGTGCCGCAGGTGCTGGCGACGCTGCATCTGTTGTTCTCGGACGCCGCCCGCGCGCGGGCGTTCGGCATCTACGGCATCGTGCTGGGGCTCGCCGGCGCCGCCGGCTTCATGCTCGGCGGCGTGTTGGTGACGCTCGACCTCGCCGGGCTCGGCTGGCGCGCGGTGTTTTTCGTCAACGTGCCGTGCGGCGTCGTCATCATCGCGGCGGCATTGAAGATCATGCCGACGGTGCCGCGCCGGGCCGGCACGCGGCTCGATATCCCGGGCGCGATCGTGCTGTTCGCGGGCCTGCTGTGCCTGATCGGTCCGCTGCTGTTTGGCCATGATCTCAACTGGCCGGCATGGGTCTGGCTGGTGATGGCCGTGGGCATCGCTGTGATCGCGACCTTCGTGCGGCTCGAGCGGTCCGTCGCGCGCCGCGGCGGCATGCCGCTGATCGATCTGTCGCTGCTGTCGGATCGCGCCTTCATGCGCGGCCTGGTCGCGGTGTTTTTCTTCTTCTTCGCCAACCTGTCGTTCTACCTGATCATGACCATGTTCATGCAGAAGGGCTTGCAGATTCCGCCGCTACGGGCCGGGCTGGTGTTCGTGCCGCTGGCGCTGACCTTCGTGGTTGCCTCGCGTCACAGCGGCGTGCGCGCAAGGCATCGCGGCACGCTGGTGCTGATCGAGGGCTGTGCGCTGCAGATCGTCGGTCTCGCCGTGCTCGTCGCGACAATTGAGGTGGTCGCGGCACCGTCGGCACTGCTGCTCGCGCTGGCGCTGATGATCTTCGGCTACGGCCAGGGGCTTGTCATGGCGCCATTGTCGAGCGCGGTGCTCGCGAGCGTGCGGCCCGCCAGCGCCGGTGCCGGCTCCGGCATGTACGGCACGACGACGCAGATCGGCAACGCGGCCGGCGTTGCCGCGATCGGCGCAGTCTTCTTCGCAATCGAGAGTACGATGTCAGCACGTCTGGCGCTGTTTGCGGCATGCGCATTGTTTGTGCTGTCGATCGCAATTTCAGCCGCATTTCTGTCATGGATGCGCCGCGCCACGGCGTGAATCCGGCGCCACGCGGCGCGCATTCCTGAAAAGTTGGTGCTCAAACAAGGTGCTATGGCAACTATTTCGGCCGGCTCGCAGCGCGATCACGCATTAACGCCGATTCTCACAAATTCCGCAGGGAAAGACAGCACACGGCCTTTTCATTTTGCAGTGCAGCAATTATCTGATCGGGTGACACAGAAGACTAAATCACCTCAGGAGTTGCTGTTGTCCCTGATCAACAACGTCGAATTTCTGCGTCATCTGCCGAAGATGAACGCGTTCAGCGGCCTTGGCGCACTCGCGCCGGCCGTGCCGACGCCGCTCGTCGAGACGACCGAATTCGGCATCAACCCCGGCGATCTGAAGATGTTCTCGTTCGTGCCCGCGCAGCTGGCGCGGTCACCCGCGCTCGTCGTGGTGCTGCATGGCTGCGGCCAGACTGCAGCGTCCTACGATCTCGGCGCCGGCTGGTCGGCGCTTGCGGCGCATTACGGCTTCGCACTGCTGATGCCGGAGCAGCAGGCGTTGAACAACGGCAACACCTGCTTCAACTGGTTCAACCCGCAAGACATCGCGCGCGGGCAGGGCGAGGCCGCGTCGATCAGGCAGATGATCGCGCATCTGGTCGGCACGCATGAGATCGACCCGCGCCGCATCTATGTGACGGGTCTGTCCGCCGGCGGCGCGATGGCCTCGGTCATGCTCGCGACCTATCCGGATGTGTTCGCGGCCGGCGCCATCATCGCCGGCCTGCCGTTCGGCGTCGCCGCCGATCTGCGCGAAGCGCTGCACGCGATGATGCATGGCAGCGCGCTCTCCGCGCCCGAGCTCGGCGGTCTGGTGCGCAACGCGTCGACGCATGGCGGCGCCTGGCCGAAGATTTCGGTGTGGCACGGCAGTGCCGACCGCACCGTGCATCCCGGCAATGCCGATGCAATCGTGCGGCAGTGGCTCGACGTGCACGGCCTGCCGCTTGCCGCGATGTCGAAGGCGGATGTCGACGGCCATCCGCGCGAGGTGTGGTGGAACGCCGACGGCGAAACGCTGGTCGAGTCCTACACCATCGCCGACATGGCGCATGGCACGCCGCTCGGGCTTGCCGACAATGACGAGCGCTATGGCGTGGAGGGCGCGTTCCTGATCGAGGCCGGGATCTCCTCCTCCTATCACATCGCGAGCTTCTTCGGCCTGACCGACAAGGTCCGTCAGCCGCATATCGCGCCGACCGGAATTCCGCGCGAGCGCGCCGACACGGTTTCGATGACGGTACCGGTGCCCGCGGCCGAGCCGGAGGTGGCATCCGGCCGCAAGAGCGATCGGCCGCGCAAGCGACGGAGCAAGGGTGTCGATGTCGGCGGCGTCATCACGCGGGCGCTCACCGCCGCGGGGCTGATGAAGTAGCTACATCTCGCCGGTCAGGAACGGATTCGTCATCCGCTCCTGGCCGATGCTCGATCCGGCGCCATGGCCGCAGATGAAGCCGACATCGTCGCCGAGCGGCAGCAGCTTGTCCTTGATCGACTGGATCAGCGTCGGATGGCTGCCCCCGGGCAAATCGGTGCGTCCGACCGAGCCGGCGAACAGCACGTCGCCGACATGGGCGAAGCGCAGCTCCTTGTTGAAGAACACCACGCTGCCCGGTGAGTGGCCGGGGCAGTGCAGGATGTCGAAGGTGAGGTCGCCGATCGAGACCTGATCGCCCTCATCGAGCCAGCGGTCTGGCCCGAAATTGCGTACCCCGGTCATGCCAAAGCGCGCGCCGCTCGAGACGACATTGTCGAGCAGATATTTGTCGGCGATGTGCGGGCCCTCGATCTTGACCTGCAGCGCATCGCGCAGTTCAGCAGCGCCGCCGACATGGTCGATATGACCGTGGGTCAGCCAGATCTTCTCGACCGTCACGCCGGTCTGCTTGATCGCGGCCTGGATCTTCGGCACGTCGCCGCCCGGGTCGATCACCACGGCCTTCTTGGTGGGCTCGTGCCAGATGATGGTGCAGTTCTGCTCGAACAGCGTCACCGGCACGATGATCGCGCCGGCCTTCGGTTTGGTGTCGGTTGTCTCGTTCATGGGGGCACCATAGGCTTCCGGGAAACGTCGTCAACACGCGCTGGAAATGCGGCTGCCCCGGCGTGTGATCCCAAAACGGACCGTGATAAGGTCACCTCCAGCAGAAGAAGTTCGTGAGCGGGCCGGTACGCGGCTGCTCTCGATCATGATTCAAGTCATCGCAGTCCGGAACTTCATGACCCAGGCTTCCAAATCACCGCTCGGCGAACCCCGGACCACCGCGCGCGCCTTCTTCGTCGCGGATCGCATCAACACGTCGGGCCTCGAGCGCGGCGACGTGCTGGCCACGACGCCGCTGGCGTTTCGCGTCAATGAAAACGGCGTGGCGATCCTGTTCCGCTACGGCGTCGTCGTGCTGATCGGCCTCAATGCGCTGGAGGAGGATGAATTCCTGCGCAGCCTGCAGTCGCGCATGACCGGCCTGTTCACGCGGCGCGAGGAGGAGATCGCAATCATCGAGCTCGCCGCCGAGAAGGAGGATCAGATTCCGCCGGGCGGCCCGATCTATCTGCAGGGCCTCTCGCCGGAGCGGCTGATCCTGGTCGGCGAGGCGTTGGCGAAAAGCGTGGTGCTGGCGCGGCACGAGCGCGAGGTCCGGGCAGTCTTCGACACGACCGAGCCGCTTGCGCGTGAGCTCGCCAAGGGCGGCCGCGTCCATCGCGGCCGCGTTGCGATCCTCAAGCACATCGGCAACGCGCTGCTGGTGCGGCATCGCGTGGCCGGACCGGTGGAAGTGTCGGAGAAGCCCGATATCCTCTGGGACAAGCCGCAGCTCGAGCGCCTCTACGCCAGGCTCGAGGACGAGTATGAATTGAAGGAGCGTGCGGAGTCGCTGAACCGCAAGCTCGCAGTCGTCGCCGAAACCGCGCAGGTGCTGACCGACATCATCGACACCAGCCGCTCGCTGCGGCTGGAGCTGATCATCGTCTTCCTGATCCTGTTCGAGGTGCTGATCACCATCTATCAGCTGGCGATGGCCCGGCATTGAACGGGCTACAGCGGCCGAATCCGGCCATCTTTCCGTCCCGAATTGTGCGTCATCCCTGAACCGATCGGCCACTCCGGGCGCGGAGCGGCCTGGGCCGGGCTGCGAGCTTGGGGGGACGGGATGGATCAGGACAGCAGGGACTGGTGGCGGCGCGGCATTTTCTATCAGGTCTATCCGCGCTCGTTCGCGGATAGCGACGGTGACGGCGTCGGCGATCTCAAGGGGATCATCACGCGGCTGCCCTATCTGATGCGGCTTGGCGTCGACGCGGTCTGGCTGTCGCCGATCTTCCCGTCGCCGATGGCCGATTTCGGTTACGATATCTCCGATTACACCGGCATCGACCCGCTGTTCGGGACGATGGAGGATTTCGACGCGCTGGTCGCGGCCGCGCACGATTCCGGCCTCAAGCTGATCCTCGATCTGGTGCCGAACCACACATCCGACCAGCACCAATGGTTCATCGAGGCGAAGAGCTCGCGCGATAACTCTAAGCGCGGCTGGTACATCTGGCGCGATCCGGCACCGGACGGCGGCCCGCCCAACAACTGGCTGTCCGAGTTCGGCGGCAGCGCCTGGGCGTATGACGAGGCCTCAGGCCAATACTATTATCACGCCTTCCTCGCGCAGCAGCCCGATCTCAACTGGCGCAATCGCGAGGTCAGGGACGCGATCTACGACGTGATGCGCTTCTGGCTGCGCAAGGGTGTCGACGGTTTTCGCGTCGACGTGATCTGGCACCTGATCAAGGATGCCGACTTCCGCGATAACCCGACAAACCCGCATTATCGCGCTGGCCGACCGCCGCACGAGAAGCTGCTGACGCAATATTCGACCGATCAGCTCGAGGTGCACACCGTCATCACCGAGATGCGCGGCGTCACCGAGGAATTCGACAACCGCGTGCTGATCGGCGAGATCTATCTGCCGCTGCATCGGCTGGTCGCCTATTACGGCAACGATCTGCGCGGCGCGCAGATGCCGTTCAACTTTGCGCTGCTGTCGACCTTGTGGAGCGCGCGATCGGTCGAGATGATCATCGCCGACTACGAAAAGGCGCTGCCGCCGGGGGCATGGCCGAACTGGGTGCTCGGCAACCACGATCGGCCGCGGGTGGCGAGCCGGGTGGGGCCGGCGCAGGCGCCGGTCGCCGCGATGCTGCTGCTGACGCTGCGCGGCACGCCGACGCTCTATTACGGCGACGAGATCGGCATGCGCCAGGTTGCGATTGCGCCGGATCAGGTGCGCGATCCCTTCGAGAAGAACGTGCCGGATATCGGCGTCGGCCGTGACGGCTGCCGCACGCCGATGCAATGGAGCGCCGAGCGCCATGCCGGCTTCTCGACGGCTCCGCCGTGGCTGCCGCTGGCGCAGGATTTTGCCAGCGACAATGTCGCAAGTCTCGAAGCCGAGAGGACGTCGATCCTCAATCTCTACAAGGCGCTGATCGCGCTGCGGCGAAGGCTGCCGCAGCTCGTCCATGGCAGCTATGAGCCGGTGGCGGCGCACGGTGATGTGCTGCTCTACCGGCGGCGCAGCACTGAGGGCGTCGCCGTGATCGCGCTGAACTTCGGCGCGGCCGCCGCGTCGGTCTCCTCGAGCGCGATCGGCTTCAGCAATGAAGTCCTGCTGTCGACCTTGATGGATCGGCAGGGCGAGAAGGTCGAAGGCGTGCTCGATCTGCGCCCCAATGAGGGCGTGATCCTCGGACCACATCAGGACGATTGACGCCGGGTGCGGGGCTCCATGGTATCGATGTCGCTGCGCTTGAGCAGATAGTCGAGCCCACCGACCCGATACCAGCGATAGCCGTAGGCCTCGATCAGAAGCTTGTGGCGACCGGCCTCGTCGGCGCGGCTGTGGTCCTCGGTCAGGAGATTGACGAGGAGTTTGCCGGCGTCGTCGGGCAGACCGACGTTGAACGATATCTCGAGCGGCTTTTCCGCGAAGTTGTGCACGAACAGCACCGAGTTGTTACGCCAGTCGTACCGGATGATCAGGATGGCGGGGTTTCGGCTTGCGATAACCTTGAAATCTCCCCAGCCGACCTCGGGGACTTCCTTGCGCATGCGGACGATGCGCTCGGTCCAGTTCAGCATCGAATTGGGGTCGCGCCGTTGCTTGGCCGCGTTGACGTGCTCATAGCCATACGGTCCATTGTCGATGACGGGCACACATGGCCGATCGCTCTCGGTGAAGCCGGCGTGTGGCTCGGTCGACCATTGCATCGGTGTGCGCGCGCAACCGCGTTCGGGCAGGTCGAGATTGTCGCCCATGCCGAGCTCATCGCCGTAGCGGATCACGGGCGTGCCGGGAAGCGTGCACATCACGCTGTAAGCGAGCTCGATGCGTCGGCGGTCGCCGCCCAGCATGGGCGCAAGCCGTCGCCGGATGCCCCGGTCGTAGAGCTGCATGCTCTTGTCGGCACCGAATGCCTCGAACACCGTCTCGCGCTGCGGCTTCGACAGGCGGCCGAGGTCGAGTTCATCATGATTGCGCAGGAACAAGCCCCATTGTGCGGTCGCGGGCCGTGGCTTGGTCGCCGTCAGTGCCTTCGCCAACGGCTTCGTATCCGCCGACGCCAGCGCGTAGAACAGATGCTGATTGACATGGAAGTTGAACATCATGTGCATCCGGTCGCCGTCACGCCCGAAATATTCCATGTCCGTCTCGGGCAATACGTTGGCTTCAGCGAGGATGATCGCGTTGCCCTGGCGCCATTGCAGGAATTCCCGAAACGATCGCAGCATGTCGTACTGCTCGACCGGCTTGCGCCTGGAGGCGCCCTTGGTCGCGATCACGAAGGGCACGGCGTCCATGCGGAAGCCCGAGACGCCGAGCTGAATCCAGAACCCCATGATCTTGAGGATCTCGGCTTGCACATGCGGGTTCGATGTGTTGAGGTCCGGCTGGAAATCGTAGAAGCGATGAAAGTACCAGGCGCCGGCTTGCTTGTCGCGCGTCCAGGTCGATTTCTGAACGCCGGGAAACACCATGCCGGTGTTGGCATTGGCGGGCTTCCTGTCCGACCAGACATACCAATCGCGGTACGGCGAGTCCTTCGAGCTGCGCGCCGATCGAAACCAGTCGTGCTGATCCGAGGTGTGATTGACGACGAGGTCGATGATGACGCGGATGCCGCGCTGCTGGCAGCCATGGGTAAATTCAACGAAATCGCCCAGCGTGCCGTAGCGCGGATCGACGTCGTAATAATCCGAGATGTCGTAGCCGTCGTCCCTGTTGGGCGAAGGCTGAAACGGCATCAGCCAGATCGCGGTGATGCCGAGCCCGTGCAAATAGTCCAGGCGCCGGAGCAGACCGCTGAAATCACCGATGCCATCGCCGTTGGCATCCATGTAGGTGCCAACCGACAGGCAGTAGATCACTCCGTTCTTGTACCAGAGGTCGTCGATCACCAGGCAATCCTCTCCAGTCCCACCCGTGGCGGCGGCCGGGAGGATAAGCGGTGAAGCGGCGACGGGTTCCTGCGGAGCGCCGTCCCGCAACAGAGCCGGACGACGCTCCGCGCCGGCCTGACGCTGCCGCGCTCTATCGGTTGGGCATGATCTTCGTGGAAAGCCGGCTTTCACTTTTCCGGATCATGCTCTCGTGGAATCGGCTAATCTTCGCGCAATGGACTCATCCGCCCGCCAGATCGCGCTTGTGCCCGCGTCCGACCGACGCCAGTCGGAGACCGCGCTTGCGATCGCGCGCGGAACGACGAGGCTTCTGAGATCGCTGGGATTTTCCTGCATCAGCGAATTGCCGCTGCCGTCCGGCCGAAGAGCCGATCTGGTCGCGCTGAACGAGCGCGGCGAGATCTGGATCGTTGAGATCAAGTCATCGGTCGAGGATCTGCGCGCCGACCAGAAATGGCAGGACTACCGGATGCATTGCGACCGGCTGTTCTTCGCCTTCACGCAGGATCTGCCGTGCGAGATCTTTCCCGTCGACACCGGTTTGATCATCGCCGACGCCTATGGCGGGCATCTGCATTGCGAGGCGCCGGAGCATCGCCTGCCGGCGGCAACCCGCAAGGCGATGACGGTGCGCTTTGCCATGGCCGCGGCGCAGCGCATCAACCGCCTGGTCGATCCGCAGGGGCACGAGTTTTAGCGAAGAACATTGCTGCCCCGTCATCCCCGCGCAAAGGCCTCGCCTTTGTCGCCGGAGGCGCGAGCGCAGCGAGCCTCGAAGGATGAATCGGCCCGGCTGGTGACCGTCGACCCTTCGAGACGCGCGCAAGGGCGCGCTCCTCAGGGTGACGGACAGCTTTGTTGGATTCCGTAGGATGGGTAGAGCGAAGCGAAACCCATCAGCTTCGGGACACCGGGAGAGAGGATGGGTATCGCTTCGCTCCACCCATCCTACGAAGCTGCCCACCCTACAAAAGCAAATGGCCGGGACGAGCCCGGCCATCGCGAAAACAAATGAAGCGATCGCTTAGCGCGGTGCGCGCTTGGCGAGGATGCGCTGCAAGGTGCGGCGGTGCATGTTGAGGCGGCGCGCGGTCTCCGAGACGTTGCGGTTGCACATCTCGTAGATGCGCTGGATGTGCTCCCAGCGCACACGGTCCGCCGACATCGGATTGGCCGGCAGCTCGGACTTCTCGGTGCCGGTCGCGAGCAGCGCGGCGACGACGTCATCGGCGTCGGCGGGCTTCGAGAGATAATCGACGGCGCCCATCTTCACCGCGGTGACGGCGGTGGCGATGTTGCCGTAGCCGGTCAGCACGATCGCGCGCGCCTCGGGGCGCTTGCGCTTCAACGCCGAAACGACGTCGAGGCCGTTGCCGTCGCCGAGGCGAAGATCGACGACTGCGAAAGCGGGCGCGGCGCGGCCGATCTCGGCGAGACCATCAGATACCGTGTCGCATGACTTCACCGCGAAACCCCGCGTCTCCATCGCGCGCGACAGCCGTTCCAGGAACGGCTTGTCGTCCTCGACGATGAGGAGCGAGCGGTCGGCATGGTCATTCAGTTCAGTAATGGCGTTCACGATCCATTTTTCCCTGTGGCAGACCCCTAATATATGGGGTCCTACTGCGGCGCTGCCAAGGCAGCCGAAAGTCGCGTGCTCGTCCGGAAAGAGCAATGCATCCGTAATGCCAGGGTTGCGATTAAGAATCGTTCTTAGGATTCGGTTTCGTCGCCCGGCGCGGATTCCTCAAAGCGCTCGCGCGGCCAGACGATCTGCACCACGGCGCCGTGATCGGGAAAGGTGCGATTGGTAAACGACACCTTGGCGCCGGTGCGTTCCAGCAGCGTCCTTGCGATGAAAACGCCCAGACCGAGGCCCCCACGTGGGTTTTGGGCCTCATCCGCACCTCGGCGACGCGACAGATACGGCTCGCCGATCCGCTTCAGCATGTCGGGCGCGATGCCCGGACCGTCGTCGGAGACGACGACTTCAACGGTCTCGGCGTTCCACCACGCGTTCACCTCGACGGTCTGGTGCGCGAAATCGACCGCATTTTCGAGAATGTTTCCGACGCCATAGAGGATCGCCGGATTGCGCGCGGCGACCGGTTCAGGCGTTGCTGCGACAGCAAGCCGCACCTTGATGTTGATGCCGAAATCGCGATGCGGCGCCACCGCCTCCTCGATCAAGGTCGACAGCTTCATGGTGTCGAACGGCGCACCGCTCGATGACAATTGCGCGATCTTGCTCAGGATGTCGCGGCAGCGCTGCGCCTGCTCACGCAGGGTCTTGAGGTCGCCGGCGATCGCCGCGTCATGCACCGTCTTCTCGAGCTCGCGCGAGATCAGGAAGATCGTCGACAGCGGCGTTCCGAGCTCATGCGCGGCGGCGGCGGCGAGGCCGTCGAGCTGAGTCAGGTGCTGTTCGCGTGTCAGTACCAGTTCAGTCGCGGCCAGCGCATCGGAGAGCTGGCGCGCTTCCTCGGTCACCTGGAATGCGTACAGACTGGTGACACCGATCGCGAGTAGGATCGAAAGCCAGACGCCGATCAGATAGATCGGCGGCAGTACCAAGGGATCGTCGGCATCCCAAGGCAGCGGCAGATGATAGAAGAACAGCGCCGAGGCGCAGGCGACCGCAAGGCAGCCGAGCGCGATCGTCAGCCGGATCGGCAGCACGGTGGCCGAGATCAGGACCGGCGCCAGGAACAGGAACGAGAACGGGTTCTGCAATCCGCCGGTGAAGTACAGGAGCCCGCCGAGCTCGACGATGTTGAAGGCGAGCAGGGCGGCGGCATAGGCCGGCTCCAGCCGCTGCATCGGGTTGAAGGCGATCTGCAGTGCAAGATTGAGCAGCGCCGAGAACGTCACGATGGTGACGCAGGGGACGATCGGAACGTCGAATTCCAGTCCCTGCGCCACGATGAAGATGGCGACGAGCTGGCCGAGCGCGGCGAGCCAGCGCAGCCGCAGGATCGTATCCAGGCGGACGTAGCGGCGGGGTTGGCGGAAATCGGAAGCGACGTCGGTCATCCCGGGACCTTAGCTGTGCCGTGGGCGGCGCACAAATTCGCGACTTAGCGCAACGATGCAGGGCGAGCCTTTAATTACCGCCAAGCCTTTAATTACCGCCGAGCCTTGCGCTTATTGTCGCAATGGCTCAATGACGGCCATATGCAACAGGTCGGGACAGGTCAGAGGCAAGCTCCGGCGGCTGAACAAGGCGAGTCGGCCGCGATCGACGTCGCGCATCTGGTCAAGGTCTACAAGACCACTCGCGCGGTCGACGATATCTCGTTCCGCATCGCGCGCGGCAGCATCACCGGCCTGCTCGGCGGCAACGGCGCCGGCAAGACCACGACGATCGCGATGATCATGGGCCTGGTGCTGCCGACCTCGGGCAGCGTCGAGGTGCTCGGTGCACGAATCCCCGAGCAGCGCTACGACGTGCTCGGCCGGATGAACTTCGAAAGCCCCTACGTCGACATGCCGATGCGGCTCACGGTGCGGCAGAACCTGACCGTTTTCGGGCGCCTTTATGCCGTGCAGCGTTTGCGTGAGCGGATCGACCAGCTCGCCGACGATCTCGATCTCAAGGAATTCCTCGACCGCTCCAACGGCAAGCTCTCTGCCGGGCAGAAGACCCGCGTCGCGCTGGCGAAGGCGCTGATCAACGAACCGGACCTCTTGCTGCTCGACGAGCCGACCGCCTCGCTCGACCCGGATACCGCCGACTGGGTGCGGCAGCATCTCGAGACCTATCGCAAGACCCATAACGCGACCATCCTGCTGGCGTCACACAACATGCTGGAGGTCGAGCGCCTCTGCGACCGCGTCATCATCATGAAGCGCGGCAAGATCGAGGACGACGACAGCCCCGACCGGATCATGGCGCGCTACAACCGCGACACGCTGGAAGAGGTGTTTCTCGACGTGGCGCGCGGCCGGGTGCGGGAGGGCGCGCCAGAGGACACACCATGAGCGAACTCGTCAGCCAGCACCAGCACACCATTTCACTGCAACGCATCAACGCGATGGTGCTGCGCTATTGGTATCTCCTGATGTCGTCATGGCCGCGGCTGCTGGAGCTGGTCTACTGGCCGGCATTGCAGATCATCACCTGGGGCTTCCTGCAGAATTACATCTCGCAGGCATCCGGCTTCTTCGCCAAGGCGGGCGGCACGCTGATCGGTGCCGTGATCCTGTGGGACATCCTGTTCCGGGGGCAGCTCGGCTTCTCGATCTCGTTCCTGGAGGAGATGTGGGCACGCAACCTCGGCAACCTGATGATGAGCCCGCTGAAGCCGATCGAATTCCTGCTCTCGCTGATGATCATGAGCCTGATCCGGCTCGCCATCGGCGTGATCCCGATGACGCTGCTGGCGCTGTTCTTTTTCGGCTTCAACTTCTACGCCATCGGGCTGCCGCTGATCGCGTTCTTCTGCAATCTGATCTTCACGAGCTGGTCGGTCGGCGTGTTCGCCTCGGGCCTCGTGCTGCGCAACGGGTTAGGGGCGGAAAGCATCGTCTGGACGCTGATGTTCGCGGTGATGCCGCTCGCCTGCATCTACTATCCGGTCGAGGTGCTGCCGGCCTGGCTGCAAGCTGTCGCCTGGACGCTGCCGCCGACCTATGTGTTCGAAGGCATGCGCTCGCTTCTGATCGATCACGTCTTCCGCGCCGACCTGATGGCGTGGGCGCTGGTCATCAACGCGTTCCTGTTCGCTGCCTCTTTTGCGATCTTCCTTGCCCTTTTGCAGAGCGCCAAGCGCAACGGGTCGCTGCTCGGCGGTGGTGAATAAATGTCACTTTCTCGTGGATTCTCGGCCTTTTAGCCCGATATCGCCCCCAGATTCGGCTCGCGGCGCATTGACGCATTGTTACGCATTGGTCAGTATGCTGCGGCGCAAAACAGGGGTCTGAAAATACTATGCCCATCGGTGAATTTGGCGGTGCCCCGCCACTAGCGGCGGAAGGCAGCCCGGCACTCACGACGCCGTTGTACTGGATGTACGAGATGGCGCATGCGTCGCTCAATCCGGTGCGCGCGGTAACCGACGCCACCAAGATCCTGTTTCAGAACCCGCTCAATCCGTGGACTCACACCGAGTTCGGCAAGTCGATCGCCGCCGGTTGTGAGCTGTTCGAGCGCACCACGCGCCGCTACGGCAAGCCGGAATGGAACCTGCCGACGACCGAGGTCAACGGCATCCGCACTCCGGTCGAGGTCCGTTCGATCTGGGAAAAGCCGTTCTGCCGCCTGCTGCATTTCGATCGCAAGCTGACGCGCCCGCTGCGCTCGCCGCAGCCGCGCGTGCTGATCGTGGCGCCGATGTCGGGTCACTATGCGACGCTGCTCCGCGGCACAGTCGAGGCGTTCCTGCCGACCCATGAGGTCTACATCACCGACTGGGCCGACGCGCGCATGGTGCCGCTCGCGGCTGGCCGGTTCGATCTCGAGGACTATGTCGACTACCTGATCGAGATGCTGCACGCGCTCGGCGGCAATATGCATGTCATCGCGGTGTGCCAGCCTTCGGTGCCTGTCGTGGCAGCGGTTTCGGTGATGGAAGCCAACAACGATCCGTTCGTGCCGCTGTCGATGACGCTGATGGGCGGGCCGATCGACACCAGGCGCAATCCGACCGCGGTCAACAACCTCGCCGAAGAGCGCGGCATCGAGTGGTTCCGCAACAATGTCATCACCAAGGTGCCGTTCCCGCATCCGGGCGTGATGCGTGACGTCTATCCGGGCTTCCTGCAGCTCAATGGCTTCATCAGCATGAACCTCGACCGGCACATGGATGCGCACAAGGCGCTGTTCGCCAATCTGGTCAAGGGTGACGGCGATCTCGTCGACAAGCACCGCGAATTCTATGACGAGTATCTCGCGGTGATGGATCTCACCGCCGAATATTACCTGCAGACCGTCGACCTCGTCTTCGTCAAGCACGCGCTGCCGAAGGGCGAGATGACCCATCGCGGCAAGCCGGTTGATCCGTCGAAGATCCGCCGCGTCGCGCTGATGACGGTCGAAGGCGAGAAGGACGACATCTCAGGTCTTGGCCAAACCGAGGCGACGCACGCGCTCTGCACCGCGATCCCGAACCATCGCCGCGTGCATTACGTGCAAAAGGGCGTTGGGCACTATGGCGTGTTCAACGGCTCGCGTTTCCGCTCCGAAATCGTGCCGCGGATCTCCGATTTCATGGTTTCGGCGGCCAATACGCGACTTTCGCTGGTCGCCGCCGCCGAATAGGTATCGCCCCGGCCGCGATTTTCGCGGTCGCGCAAGTCGCTGATTTAACTAAAAGAATCCCAAATCGGGCAAGGCCAAAAGGGTGAATGTAATTTCATTCTTTGGGCCTTTTTCGTAACCTTGATTCATCGGAAAAATTCCGGTTCCAGCCCCTGCCTGTAGAGGTCAATTAACGTCCGACCCCTGTATATTGGGCAAATGATTTGTTTTTGCGCCGAGCGCTTTCCCTGGCGGCGGATATGGCAAAGTTCGGGCGAACTCCTGCTCCCCGGACTCTCAGAAATGGCTACTCGCGCGCTCCTCTATCGGCGGCCTGCCGAACCCGCGACCGTATTGGTCAGACACGGCTCCCAGTTCTTCACCGTCAGGTTGCGCCGGCATAGGCGCGCGCGCCGCTACACACTCAGGATACATCCAACCGATCGTGAAGCGATCCTGACGATGCCGCCGCGCGGCACGATTCCGGAAGCCAAGGAGTTCGCCAATCTCCATGGCGGCTGGATCGCCGCCCGTCTTGGCCGCTTGCCGAAGGCCGCGCCGTTCCAGCCCGGCACCGTGGTGCCGTTGCGCGGCGTGCCGCATCGCCTGGTGCACCGCTCGGGCGAGCGCGGCACGGTGTGGACCGAGACGCGCGACAGCGGCGAGAGGATCATTTGCGTCGCCGGCGGCGTCGAGTACATGGATCGCCGCGTGCACGACTTCCTCAAGCGCGAGGCGCGCAAGGACCTGCAGAAGGCGGCGCAGCTTCACGCCGCGGAACTCAGCGTGCGGGTACGCCGGATCTCGATCCGCGATCAGTCCAGCCGCTGGGGCTCGTGTACTTCGGCGGGTTCGCTGTCGTTCTCATGGCGGCTGATCCTGGCGCCGCCCTTCGTGCTCGATTACCTCGCCGCGCATGAGGTCGCCCATCTCGTCGAGATGAACCACTCGGCGCGGTTCTGGCGGGTGGTCGACAAGGTCTGCGCGTCGGTAACGCGCGCCAAGAACTGGCTCGACACCTACGGCAACGACCTGCACCGCTACGGGATCCAGGAGTAGGGCGCGCTGTTCGCCCCGAACGTTGCTGTCATCGTCCGCGAAAGCGGGCGATGCAGTATTCCAGAGGCGTTTGTCTTCAATCCAGGGGCTGAGGCGTACTGAATCCCCCGCCTTCGCGGGGGATGAGGGCTTGAGTGCGTAGCCCGGATGGAGCGTAAGCGTAATCCGGGGCAGCTTTCATCGATGGCGTGACTGGTCCCGGATTACGCTTCGCTTCATCAGGGCTACGGAGCAACGCGATCCGTCCGCCTACCGACTTCTACCGAAACAACCGATCCGCCAGCCAGCCGTCCAGTCCGGCCGCAGCCTCGGGCCGCGCGTTCGGGTTGGGTGGCGCCGAGGCGCGGGCCGGCGTCGGCGGTGGCGGGCGATAGTAACCGCCGGATGGTACCGGCGCGGGCGGTTGCGATGCCTGCATCGGTGGCTGAATCTGCATCGGTCCCGCCGGCGCTGACGGCGCGGTGACCTGTGACGAGATCTGCATCAGGTTCGCCGGCCCCCAGCTGCCTTGCGAGTTCGGGATCGCCGCGACCGGCACGCCCTGATGCGCCGCCTTCATGAAGCGGGTCCACACTTCGACCGGCAAGCCGCCGCCGGTCGCCTTCTTGGTCGGTGAATTGTCGTCATTGCCGAGCCAGACGCCGGTGACGAGCTTGGCGGTGTAGCCGATGAACCAGGCGTCGCGATAATCCTGGCTGGTGCCGGTCTTGCCGGCGGCTGTCCAGCCCGGGATTTCCGCCTTGCGCGCGGTGCCCGAGATCAGCGTCTCGCGCATCATGCTGTTCATCATCGAATCGTAGCGCGGCTCGATCACCTGGTTGGGCGGATCGGTCGGACGGTCATAGAGCAGCTTGCCCGAACTGGTCTTGATCTTGGTCACCACATGCGGCGAGATGGCGTAGCCGCCATTGGCGAACGGCGCATAGGCGCCGACCAGCTCGATCACCGAGACTTCCGAGGTGCCGAGCGCGATCGAGACGTTGGGCTCGAGCTTGGAGGAGATGCCGAGCCGGTGCGCGGTGCGCACCACATTCTTGGCGCCGACCTCGACGCCGAGCCGCACCGCGACCGTGTTCAGCGACATTGCCAGCGCCTGGGTCAATGTCACCGAGCCGAAATATTCGTGGGTGTAGTTCTCCGGCTTCCAGCCCTTGATGTCGAGCGGCGCGTCGGTGCGGATGGTGTCCGGTGTCAGTCCTGCTTCGACCGCGGTGAGATAGACGAACGGCTTGAACGCCGAGCCCGGCTGCCGCTTCGCGGTGACCGCGCGATTGTACTGGCTCTCCGAGTAGTTCCGGCCGCCGACCATGGCGCGCACCGCGCCGTCCGGTGTCATCGCCACCAGCGCGCCCTGGCTGACATTGAACTTCACGCTTTTGGCGGCGAGCTCATCGATGATGGCGGCTTCGGCGACATTCTGCAGCTTCGGATCGATCGTGGTCTGCACCACGATGTCCTGGTCGATCTGGCCGACCAGATCGTCGAGCACTTCGCCGATCCAGTCGGCGACATAGTTCACGGTGCCGGCGCCGGCCGGCTTCACCGCAATCGAGGGCTGACCGATCGAGGCCTTGGCCTGCGCCTCGGTGATGAACTTGGCATCGGCCATCGCCGCCAGCACGACCTGCGCGCGCTGCTCGGCGCCTTCAGGGTTGCGATTTGGTGCCAGCCGCGACGGCGACTTGACAAGGCCGGCCAGCATCGCGGCTTCCGGCAGCGTCACGTTCTTCGCCGACTTGCCGAAATAGCGCTGCGCGGCGGCCTCGACGCCATAGGCGCCGGACCCGAAATAGACCCGGTTGAGGTAGAGCTCGAGGATCTCGTTCTTGGAATGCTTGCGCTCCAGCCAGAGCGCGAGCTCGGCTTCCTGCAGCTTGCGCTGCATGGTGCGCTCCTGGGTCAGGAAGAGGTTCTTGGCGAGCTGCTGGGTCAGCGTCGAGCCGCCCTGCGAGACGCCGCGGTGCAGGAGGTTGGTCACCGCCGCGCGCAGGATGCCAACCGGGTCGACGCCGTAATGCGAATAGAAGCGGCGGTCCTCGATCGCGATGAAGGCCTTCGGCAGATAGGGCGGCAGATCCTTCAACGCGATATTGGCGCCGGCCATTTCGCCGCGCTGCGCCAGCACGCTGCCGTCGATGCCGACGATCTGGATCGTCGGCGGACGCTTGGGAATCTCCAGCGACTGGATCGGCGGCAGATGCGCGCCGACCCACACCACGACACCGATCACCGCAATGCCGGCCCACAGGCCGAGCACCGCGGTCCAATAGAACAGGCGGCCGATGCCAAAGCCCCGCGACTTGCTGCGCCGCTTGCTGCCGCTGCGCGACGGGCGCGGTTTCTCGCTACCGGAATCGCTGCTCTTGTCGCTGCTCTTGGGTTTGGATTTGGCGGGCTTGTCGTCGCCGCCTCCGGGAATGCGATCGGACGGCGACAGCCGAAGGTCGGCAAGCG
The DNA here is from genome assembly GCF_032654765.1 of Bradyrhizobium sp. 33ap4. NCBI lineage: Bacteria > Pseudomonadati > Pseudomonadota > Alphaproteobacteria > Hyphomicrobiales > Nitrobacteraceae > Bradyrhizobium > Bradyrhizobium sp. 33ap4. The sequence goes on from NZ_JAUMTJ010000007.1 coordinate 188,086, forward strand.
CGGCCGGAAGCCCGAACAGCGGCTCCTTGCGCGCACCGCCTTTTTTCCGTCCCCACGCCATCCGCAACGCTCACACCCTGACAGGGACGCACGCTAGCGTTCCCGGTTTAAGGGGCGGTTACGCAAAGCTTAACGGGGCATTAGGAGGTGAGGCAGCGCGTGCTACATAAGGAGCATGATCAGGAAAAGTGGGCACCGGTTTTCCCTCGCGACAAACGCGGAGCGTTTGCGCGGAGATCATGCTCAAACAGGATGGAAGAGCGCGATAGAGCGATCGCGCTAGGGAACAAGAAACGAAGGAGCACCGCATGGGCCATATCGATCCGACCAAGGACGTTTTCGCGCAGTTCCGGGACAACAACCGGCCGGGCCCGATCCACATGCTCAACCTGGTGCGCCTGCGCGAATGGGCCGCCTATCCCGACGGCCGCAAGGCCACCGGCGCGGAGGCTTATGCGGCGTATGGCCGCGAGAGCGGGCCGGTGTTCGAACGGCTCGGCGGCCGCATCGTCTGGCAAGGCCGCTTCGAGCTGATGCTGATCGGACCGCAGGAGGAGCGCTGGGATCACTGCTTCATCGCGGAATATCCAAGCGTCGCCGCCTTCGTCGAGATGATCCGCGATCCGGTCTATCGCGAGGCGGTGAAGCACCGCCAGGCCGCGGTGGACGATTCCCGCCTGATCCGCCATGCCGTGCTGCCGGTGGGGAAGAATTTCGGCGAGATTCCGAAGTAGGCGCGTAAAAATCGATGGGTCGCGGCGATCTCCATCCCCGTCATGCTGAGGTGCGAGCGGAACGAGCCTCGAAGCATGCACGGCCCCGCTGGTGGCCGTCGACCCTTCGAGACGCGCCTCGCGCTCCCCAGGGTGACGGTGATAGGACATCCCCGCAAACAAATCGGCGGCCTGGAGGCCGCCGATTGCATTTCAAACCTGCGCGAACCGACTAGCCGGCCGGGCCGGCGTCCTCGAGGATCGGGCCGAACAGCTCCCAGCGCTCGCCGTTGAAGCGCATCATCTGCAGCTGCTTGTTGACGCGATAGTCGTTCGGCGCGGTGTTGCCCTTGATGCCGGGCAGCGCCATGTCGAGCTCGACATTCTTCAGGTTGGTCGCCTGCTTCAGCACGTTGTCGCGGGTCAGGTCGTCGCCGCACTGCTTCAGCACATGCACCATCAACTGGGCGGTCGAGTAGCCATAGGTGTTGAAGTTCGAGTTCTTGTCGCCGTCGGGATAGTATTTGGCCATGAAGTCGAAATAGCGCTTCATGCCCGGATCGTCCTTCCACTGCGGATCGGCCGGATCCTTGCCGTAATTGGTGCTGATCAGGCCCTTGGAGGCTTCCAGGCCCGCCGGCTGCAGCACGGCGCCGACCGAGGTCGCGTTGATGTCGACGATGTGGATCGGGTGCCAGCCGAGCTCGGCGATCTTCTTGATCGCCTGCGCCGCCTGCTTCGGCGTCGAGGCCGAGAAGAACAGGTCGGCGCCGGCGTCCTTGATCTTGATCACCTGGGAATCGATGGTCGGGTCGGAGACCTCGTAGGAGGCTTCGCCCACGATCATCTTGGCGGCCTTGTCGCCGAGCCCGGCCTTGATGCCGTTCAGATAATCCTTGCCGAGGTCGTCGTTCTGATAGAGCACGCCGATCTTGGCGTTGGGGTGCTCCTTCAGGATGTACTGGCCGTAGATGCGGCCTTCGACGAAGTAGTTCGGGTTGAAGCCGAGCGTCCAGGGGAAGTTCTTCGGGTCGGTGAACTTCGAGGCGCCGGTGGCGGCAAACAGCTGCGGCACCTTCTTGGCGTTGAGATATTTCTGCACGGCGGCGTTCGACGGCGTGCCGACGATCTGGAAGGTCAAGAGCACCTCGTCGCTCTCGACGAGCTTGCGAACCTGCTCGACGGCCTTGGGCGGCGAATACGCGTCGTCATACTGGATCAGGTTGATCTTGCGGCCGTTGATGCCGCCCTGATCGTTGATCATCTTGAAGTAGGCCGCCTGGGTCTTGCCGATCGAGGCATAGGCGGAGGCCGGTCCGGAGAAGGGGACGGTCTGGCCGATCTTGATCTCGGTGTCGCTCGCGCCCGGATCGTACTTCTTCTGCGCAAAGGCCGACGTTGCTGACAGCGCGATCGCGAGCGCCGTTCCCGTGACCAGGTGGAAAATCCCGTTCCTCATAGTGCTGTTTCCCTCACGTGACTGATGGTTGGCCGATGATCTTGTCCGCGGGTTCAAGGTCCCGCGGCCGCCATCGCTGGGCCGGGATAGTGGAGGAACCGTTATTGCAACGCAAGACGAGCGCTGCCGAAAAGGTGAGCGATTTCAGTCAACCAAAGTAGGGGGCGTTGCGAAAAGGTGGGTGGAGCGGCGCGAAGGTGGGGGCCCGCTTTACCTCGCCCCCGCCTGCGGGGAGAGGTCGCATCGCATCGAAGATGCGATGCGGGTGAGGGGGAGTCTCCGCGGGGGCAGCTAATGCAGCGGTGCGCGGAAGCAGCCCCTCACCCCGACCCTCTCCCCGTAAGAACGGGGAGAGTGAGTGAAGTCTCGTCCCGACCGCGGCTAGCCCGCCGGTCCGGTGTCCTCGATGATCGGGCCGAACAGCTCCCAGCGCTCGCCGTTGAACTTCATCATCTGCATCTGCTTGTTGATGCGGTAGTCGTTCGGCCCCGTCGTGATCGACATGCCCGGCAGCGCGAGGCTCGGCACGAACTTCTTCAGGCTGGTCACCTGCTTCATCAGGTTCTCGCGGGTGAGGTCGTCGCCGCACTGCTTGAGCACCTGGATCAGGAGCTCGGCCGTCGAGTAGCCGTAGGTGTTGACGGTGTTGAGCTTGTCGCCTTCCGGATAATACTTGTCCATGAAGGCGAAATAGGCCTTCACGCCGGGATCGTCCTTCCATTGCGGGTCGGCGGGGTCCTTGCCGTAATTGGTCGAGATGATGCCCTTGGAGATGTCGAGACCGGCCGGCTTCAGCGTCGCCGACACCGGGCTCGCATTGATGTCGAGGATGTGCACCGGGCTCCAGTTGAGATCGGCGATCTTGCGGATCGCCTGCGCGGCGAATTTTGGTGTCGAGGCGTCATAGACCAAATCGACCCCGGCGGCCTTCAGCTTCACGATCTGGGAATCGACCGTCGGGTCGGTCAGCTCGTAGGACACCTCGGTGACGATCATGCTGGCGGCCTTGTCGCCGAGCCCGCTCTTCAGGCCGGTGATGTAGTCGCGGCCGAGATCGTCGTTCTGGTAGAAGATGCCGATCTTGGCGTTGGGGTGATTGGCCAGGATGTATTTGGCGTAGATGCGTCCCTCGGACTGGTAGTTCGGGTTGAACGCGATCGTCCACGGCGCGTTCTGCGGGTCGGAGAAGCGCGAGGCGCCGGTGGAGGCGAGCAGCTGCGGCACCTTCCTGGCATTCAGATATTTCTGCACGGCGGCATTTGACGGCGTGCCGATGATCTGGAACGTGAACAGCACCTCGTCGCCCTCGACAAGCTTGCGCACCTGCTCGACCGCTTTCGGCGGCGAATAAGCGTCGTCATACTGGATCAGGTTCAGCTTGCGGCCGTTGATGCCGCCCTGATCGTTGATCATCTTCATGTAGGCCGCCTGGGTCTTGCCGATGCCGGCATAGGCGGATGCGGGGCCGGAGAACGGCACAGTCTGGCCGATCTTGATCTCGGTGTCGGTCGCGCCGATGTCGTATTTCTTCTGCGCGGTGGCCGATGTAACCGACAACGCGATCGCAAGCGCCGTCGCAGCGAGCAATTGCACGCTTCTCATGTCCGTGACCTCCCTGTTGCCGGTGATCTTGTCCGCAAGCTCAGGCCGGCGGATGTCACCGTTGCACGGGATGATGGAGGAACGGCTGGGCCATTGCAAGACGATGCACCCTGCGCGCGATGTCGCGTTTGAGCATGGTCCGGAAAACTGTGAAGCGGTTTCCGAGCGGATCATGCTCAAGAAAACAAAAGCGCGCCCGCGCTTTAGGCCAGCCAGAGCTGGATCAGCGCCAACGCAGCGGGAGCCGCCTGCACATAAAGAATGCGGCGGCTGACGGTGGCGGCGCCATAGGCACCGGCGACGATCACGCAGAGCAGGAAGAATGTCTTGATCTGGAACGCGAAGGCCGGATTGCCATGTACGAGGCCCCAGATCAGTCCGGCGGCGAGGAAGCCGTTATAGAGCCCCTGATTGGCGGCGAGCACCGCGGAATCGTTTGCCTTCTCGATCGAGTTGCGAAACGTCTTCAGCCCGAGCGGCTTGGTCCAGAGAAACATCTCGAGCACAAGGAAATAGACGTGCAGCATGGCCACCACCGCGACCAGAACATTGCCAAGCAACAACATATTGCGGCCCCCCAAAGCTTCGGTTCTGATTGAATCAGAATCGAAGCTCAAGATTCTTGTTTTGGCGCGTTTTCTTCACGCGAACCGGTCTCCGCTTCGCTCGAAAAACGCTCTACCCAGAATTCGGGTGGACGCTAGCATGCGGGCGGTGAATTGTATGCTGGCCGATCTGCTTGCCCGAGATATGACAATGGCCGACCGCAGGACTCCACAGACCTTCAACCTCGACCGCCTCAAGACCCCGATCGGCACCGCGCTGCTGGTGACCGATGACGACGGCGTGCTGCGCGCGCTCGACTGGGACGATTATGAAGGGCGCATGCTCGACCTGCTGCGGCTGCATTATGGCGCCGTGACGCTGCGGGACGGCCACGCGCCGGCTGCGATGCGCAAGGCGCTCGGCGATTACTTCAAGGGCGATCTCGATCGTCTCACCGATGTCGAATGGCGCGTCGCCGGCACGCCGTTCCAGCAGAAGGTCTGGCACGCGCTGCCGAACATTCCGCACGGCACCACCATGAGCTACGGCGCGCTGGCGGCGAAACTGAACGCGCCGAATGCGATGCGCGCGGTCGGCCATGCCAACGGCTCCAACCCGATCAGCGTCGTCGTGCCATGTCATCGCCTGATCGGCGCCAACGGCTCACTGGTCAAATATGGCGGCGGGCTGGAGCGCAAGCGCTGGCTGCTACGCCACGAGGGCGTGGAGGTCTAGGTGGTGTGGACTCTAAGGATTCCCTTTTAGGCGCAAATCAGATTCAAGGCTGCTTTTGGGGAGGCCGCCTTGGGTGTGATGGACCGTTTGGTATTGAGCGACGCGACATGGGAGCGGATGGCGCCGTTGATCATCGGCCGGCCTGACCAGAAGGGTTCGACCGGACGGGACAACCGGATGTTTGTGGAGGGCGTACTTTGGATC